>CAYVOY010000041.1:3912-10334 GCA_964453395.1 uncultured Anaerolineaceae bacterium | reverse complement strand
GTCAAATTGTCTTTTTCGATTAAATCCCACTTGTTGATAACAACCAAAACGCTCTTCCAGGCTTCGTTGATATATCCGGCGATGTGGGTATCCTGAGCGGTGATTCCGCTTTCGGCGTCGATAACCAAAATGGCGACATCGCAACGTTCGATTGCCTGCATAGCGCGAAGAACCGAATATTTTTCAACGCCTGGCTCAACCGAACCGCGTTTGCGAATTCCGGCTGTATCGATCAGGGTATATTCTTGCCCGTCAACGTTGAGTTTGGTGTCAATAGCATCGCGCGTAGTGCCGGGGATATTGCTGACGATTGCACGTTCCTGACCGGTCATTTTATTCAAAAGGCTGCTCTTACCGGCATTTGGTTTACCGACAATGGCTATTTTGATGCTCGTATCTTCCTCGTCCTCGTCAATCCGGACAGGGAAGAGATCAACCACTGCATCGAGCAAGTCGCCGGTGCCGGTGCCGTGAATGGCTGAAATTGGATAGGGTTCGCCAAGGCCGAGAGAATAAAAATCCATGGCATTCATTCGAGCGAGGTCGCTGTCGGCTTTATTAACCACCAAAAGAATGGGAGGCATAGGGCGTTCGTCTTTTCCTCTTCGTTTGCGCAAAAGGTCAACCATTTCGCGGTCTGCCTGGCTGACACCAGCCATGGCATCCGTAATCAAGAGAATCACATCGGCTTCTTCGAGCGCGATCTCTGCTTGATTGCGTATATCTTTAATGAATTCGGATGAACCAATCGAGAGCGGTTCTTGCGTTCTTTGTTTTTGCGGGTCAATTCCGCCGGTGTCGACGACGAAAAAATCGTGACCGGCCCAATCACTTTCCGCTACCAAACGGTCGCGCGTGGTTCCTGGCACATCGTCGATGATTGCCAGCCTTTGCCCGACAAGGCGATTGAAGAGCGTGCTTTTTCCAACATTAGGTCTTCCGACCAGGACTACTACAGGTTTTTGCATCTTGATAATTCCTTAATTATGGCTGTCAGCGCCAAAGTACAACCTCGATTGTACCCGGAAGGATAGAATCCAGGTGCAAGTCAGAATCGATTAGGTTAATTTCTGGGGTTAGTTGATAGGTTCCGGGGATGCGGTCTTTTAGGTCAATGACAACCTTGATATCGCCTGCTACGAGCTGTTCGAGCAAGTTCATTGGCCCGGAAATATATAAATCGACGGTGTCAGGAGAAAGGTTAACTTTCAAGCCATTCGTCATGTTAATAATTTCAACCGGAACCGCCAAAAGCTGAATGGATGATTGAATGGCTTCAATGCCGATATTGACCGTAACTTCCGGATTACCAACAACTACAATGCCATCCTGAAGTTGAAGGGCAACGTTGAGGCTGAAATTTTCGTAAGCCCCGGTCAGGTTAATTGGTTCAGTGTCTAAAAAGGCCGGCATATTCGCGGCAAGATCCGGATCGGAGGCATAGATAGTTACGTTTGGCGGCGTTACAACCAAGCCTGTCAAATGGTATCCCTGAGCGATAGTGCCGGTGGTAACAACTTTGATAAATACGTTTCGATAACCAACCAACTGCTTAATTTCGACATCGGTGGTAACCGAGCTCGGGCTCAGACTGACTCCTTCAATAGGGGTGCCTCGCTTGTCGATTGCCCGCAGACTGATATTTCGATTGATACTGCTGGTGGCGTTGGTCAGGTCAATATTACCGACAACGCTTGCAACTTGCCTTACCAAAGATTGAGGGCCAACGATTTGCACTTCATTCGTGCTCAAAACGGGTTCGGATGCTTCATAACTAATTGGAAGGCTGCCGGATGTGTTGATAGTAATTTCAAGACTTTTTTGCTCCACTTGCTCCAAACTGATATCAATCCTATCCGGATGCATTTCTACAACCTGGACCGGCTTGAAGCTATCGGTATTGACCACAGGCGTCAGGCTATAATCACCGGCATCCAGCCCGGAAAGATTGATTTGAGCGGTGATCAATCTAAAATTACGGGCGATTTGTTCATGAACTGATCGAGGAGCGCGCAATGTAACTGTCAGGCTGGTATTGCTTTGCTTCATAATCAACAAATCCGGGTTTTGTCCCAAAACTGTAATCGGAACTGATGTTGAGTAAGTCACCACCTCATTAGGGTCGCTTGAAGTAACCGAAGAAACCCAAACGACAATCGCCAAAACCAGCGCCATCAAAAAAAGCGGTAAAAATTTTATAACTTTTTTGAGGAAGCCCATCATTCTGATTGTTCCTCCTCGGCTTCATCGACTTTCCGTTTTTTAAAGAGACCAAAGAAACCTTTTGTGCTTGTATCTTGCTCGACTGCCATTATGGTGTGCATATTGTTGAGTAAACGATCACCATCCAAGCCGCGAATCAACTTACCGCGGTGGACGATGGAGATTGTGCCGGTTTCTTCAGAAACGACAATTGCCAGGGCGTCACTGATTTCGCTGATGCCCATTGCAGCGCGATGGCGCAAACCGAGCGAGCGGTTGGCAGTACTGTTGAGCACGCCACTGTTTGAAAGCGGCATAACACAGCTGGCAGCAACGATGCGATTATCATTGATAATCACCGCTCCATCATGCAAGGGTGTGTTAGGATAAAAAATTTGCAAGAGAAGTTGCGGCGTGATTTCTGCGTTGAGCATTACCCCGTTCTTATAAAAGCGCTCTAAATTTTCGCGACGATGGATGACAATCAGTGCCCCATGACGACGTTCTGACAATTGAACGACAGCCTTGGTAATGGAATCGATCGTTTCTTCTAAAGCCAGATTTGCTTTCTGGCTACGAGATTGCCACCAGTTGAATTTGCCCATGGTGCCCATTTTTTCGAGAGCCCGGCGAATCTCCGGCGCAAATATGACCGGAACAGCGACTATCATAGCAGGCGAAATCATTTGAACCAGCCATGAAAAAGCCGGTAATTTGACCAAAGAAGTTAAGAGAAAAATCAATAGCACAACCAAAACCACGCCACGCAAAAGAACGTGCGCTTCAGTGTCCCGGAGGAAGTAAAGCAAGAAGCTAAAAAAGATTGTGACCAGGAGAATGTCAAGCAAACTGGACCAGGTGAACCGTTCCAGGATAAAGACGATGTTGTGCCAAAGTTCTTGCATGATTTATTTTACCTGCCTTTTATAGCCTTTAAAGTATACCCGCAATCGGAAGAGCTGGTGAAAATTTATAAGTTTTTAAGGCAGTTTGTAATTGAAAATTTCCGGCTCTTGGACTTGGCTCAGTTTTCCTGTCAACTATTAGCAGCCCAATCTTTGGCGCCGTTGAGGAAGGTTTTGCCGGGGAGGGGTTTTTTGCCGTCAGCCTGGACCTGGTCCAAGACCAAAATGCCTTCGCCGGTACAAATTGCCGGTAAGCCGTCAACTATCAGCCGCGATCCCGGTTCGCAATTTTCGGCTTCACCGCGATGGGCTGAAAGGATCTTCAAACGTTTTCCATTCCATTGATAAACCGCCCCGGGCCAGGGGTTATAGGCATTTATTTTGTTCAAGAGCAGCCGGGCGGGCAGATTGAAATCGAGCAAGCCGTCTTCTTTGCTCAACTTTGGGGCGTAAGTCGCAATTTCATCATCTTGCGGCAGGGGGACAATCCTTCCAGCCAAATAATCTGGCAAGATCTCGACCAGAGTTTTAGCGCCCTGAATAGCCAATTTATCGGAGAGTTCGCCTGCGGTCATGCCGGGTTTAATCGGCATTTGAGACTGGGCGAGGATATCGCCGGTGTCGAGGCCCTCATTCATCAGCATAATCGTGACGCCGCTTTGTTGGTCGCCATTGGCTATCGCTGCCTGAATTGGGGATGCACCGCGCCAGGCGGGCAAGAGCGAGGCATGCACGTTTAAACAGCCGAACTTGGGCATTTCCAAAACAGCTTTGGGCAAAATTTGACCAAAAGCCGCCACGACAATCAGCTCTGGTTCCCATTCCGCCAAGCGGGCAATCGATTCGGCTTTCTTCATCGATTTCGGTTGAAAAGTTGGCAAGCCCAATTCGTCCGCCAGCTTTTTGACTTCACAAGGCTGCTCTTTTCGCCCTCGTCCGGCGGGGCGGTCGGGTTGCGTGATAACGCCAACGAGATTATAGAGGCTGGCTAAGTGGCTCAGCGTTGGCAGGGCAAAATCGGGCGAACCCATAAAGACAATCCGAGTGCTTTTCATGCGGAAATTTTATCACAGCGGGCATATTGGTGGAGGCAACTAAGGGTGCTTTGAATTTGCTCTGAAACAACCATATAATCAAGTAAGTTGAGAGTGATTGGAAGTTTTTGAGAGCAGGGGCGGACTATGCTTAGTCAATGTCGCTTACCTTTGGGCTTGCGAGCCTTTGCCTTAGATTCAAAAAGGAGAGATTTAGAATGAACCAGGAAGAAAACATAGCAGAATTGAACAACATTTTTCAATCCGAAGGGAATAATTCAGAAAGAACCATTTCACCGACATCAATGGACGATTCGAAAATCGATAAGTCCGCAACACCGGAAAAAACCTTAAAACACCCCGGGCTGACTTTCTTGAGCTTGATTCTGGGCGGAGTTTTGTTGATGCTGGTCTGGTGGAATGTAAATCAGATTAGTCTGCGCTTTCCGCTTTCTATCCTAATCATTTCTGCAGTCTACTTTTTCAACACAAGCCTGCAGGGACAAAAAATAAAAGCCAGCGCAATCGGACTAAGCCTGATTACACTTGCTTTGAGCAGCATCCTCGTGTTTCGCGATGAAACCTATACAGTCGTCATCTCCGTTTTCGCCACATTGCTCACACTAATCTTGTTGAGTGCCGATTTTCTCAACGGGCTTTGGTGGCAATTTCGCCTGAGGGAGGCCCTCAAAACCGCTTCAATGGCAGTGGTAAGTTTTTTCACCGGTTTCCCCTTACTTGGGCTCCAGGCAATTCGCGGCAAGCAGGACAGGGCAGAAAAAAGCACAGAAAAGAAAGCGCTTTCAGGCGTTCTGAAAGGCATTTTGATTACAATCCCGCTCATCATCCTCTTCAGCGTACTTTTCTCTTTTGCCGATGCGGTTTTTGAAAGCCGTTTGGATTCTTTGACCGCCTGGTTAAAAAATGACTTGCTCGATCAAGCCTTTAGCCGTATTTTGCTAACGCTCTTTTTTAGTTGGTTGCTGGCTGCCGGGGTCTGGTTGGGTTTATATTTCAAATCCAAGCCAATGGATCTCAAGCAAGACAAGCCGCTCATCAAACCTTTCCTCGGCATGACCGAGACGACCATAGCCTTAGTGAGCCTCAATTTACTCTTCGGCTTCTTTTTAATCATCCAGTTTCAATATCTTTTTGCCGGTGAAGCCAACATCAGCTTTGAGGGTTTCACCTATGCCGAATATGCAACGCGCGGATTTAACGAACTGCTGACCGCTGCCGGCATTGCCGGGATTGTCTATTACGCTTTAGCCTCCTTCACCAAACGCCCGTTACCGCCTCAGAAGCGCCTTTTTTCAATTTTGGGTACTCTCTTACTGCTTCAGGTCGGTGTGATTTTGGTTTCTGCCTTCAAACGGGTTGGGATGTACGTGAATGCCTATGGACTGACCGCCTACCGCTTTATCCCGCTGATTTTCCTCTTCTTCCTCGCGGCAATTTTGCTTTCGCTCTTCGTCATGGAACTGAGAGGCAGTTTTAAACGCCTGGCGCTGGTTTTGCTTGTCGCCTTGATTCTCTTCAGCGGCACGCTGGCGCTGGTCAATGTGGATCGGGTTTTAGCTCAGCATAACCTCGAACGCGCTCTAAAGGGAGAAAATCTGGATTATGCCTATCTGGCACAAGAACTCTCGACCGATGCTGATCCCTATCTTTACCAGATGCTGAATTCCGGAACTTTGCCGGAAAAAATCCAAAGCAATTTGGAAAAAGTGATGGTTTGTCGGGCGGTGAAACTTGACGCGCGCTTTGCGCATCAATCCGAACCAAACTGGTTGGACAAGAATTTTTCGCGAGCGCGAGCGGCCGAACTCCATCAGGAGAATAAAGCCCTGAACCAAAAATGGCCTATGTCCAAAATATATGACGGCTACAGCCTCGGCTATATCATTGACGGTGAAGAAATCTATTGCAGTTCTGGCTTTGATGATTAAGCGGATCGGGACACAGGAACTAAACCAACTTTCATCCGGACAATAAAAAAGGCTGTCGTTTTCATCGACAGCCTTTTTGCTTCTATTGATTAGGTGGTTACGGCGCGGATGGTGTAACTGTTCGGGTTGCTGTAGCACTTGGAATCGGTGTGGCGATGTTAGCCGGAACCTTCAGCAAATCACCCATTCTCAAGGGCGTATTCTCCGTCAACAAGATGGTAATGCCATTTGCCGAACGGTATTTATTCGTCTCAGCGATGATTTGGTCCGGAGTGGAGCGGAAATAGCTGGCGATTGATGCCAGGGTTGCACCGGGTTCGACATAATAGTCG
>CAYVOY010000041.1:0-3902 GCA_964453395.1 uncultured Anaerolineaceae bacterium | reverse complement strand
TGGAACCGGCGTTGAGGTGGGCATCTGTTGCCAGGGAGCCGGAATCTTCATCAGCATGCCTTCTCGAATGATACAAGAATCGCCTAAGCCCAAACCGTTGACGTACAAGAAGATTTCAAGGTCGACATTAAATTTCTCAGCGATGTCGGCACAAGTAAAGTCATCTGCCTGGACAATATAATCGGAAGGACCGTCCTGCGTTGGAGTAGGCGTGATGGTCGGTGTATCGGTTGGTGTTCCCGTAATTGTCGCCGTGGGGGATGGCGTAACCGGCGTGGGGGTAAAGGTCGCAGTAGGGGTAGGGGTTTTGGTGGAGAACAAGCCGGGACCGTCGCCAATTGCACCAAAAGCCCAGAGTGCCAGGACTACCAAACCGGCGATAACCAGAATGGCCGCAACAATAATCAGAATAGAGCGATTGCTGCGTTTTTTCTTTCTATAGGAAGACAACAGGCTTCCGGATGGTTTTCTTGCCATAATAAATTCCTCTCAATCTCCAAGCTTACAAAAAGATGAAACAGTTTATTGATCTTTATTGATTCAAGTATACCATTTTAATCAAAATGCAAATCGCAGTCCAAACAGAATGCAGGAAAAAAGGAAACAGAGGCAAGGGAAAAGAGAGCGGGTCAATTTATTATGCAAAGCCCGGATTTAGTCCATAAGGAGAATTGCTGCCTGGCTCTATATTCCCTTGCATTTCACATTAAAAAGCATTATATTTACCGCAATGCGTTAAAGCAGGAAGATTAAGTTGCCCTCTGTCTATCAGTGAGATCGGGATAGTGTGAACCGGTTGAGACAAGCTTCTGAAAACCCCCTGCCAGCAAGATCCTGAACGGCCTTTGGCTCACTAAGGTGAACGGTCGCCCCGTTATCGGCAAAATGAGATGCTTCATTCCTAAACGAAGCAATCTGGGTGGAACCGCGTGAGAGATCTCTCGCCCCAGGCGAGGGTCTTTTTGTTTTAACCCGTTGTACGAAAAGCCCCCTCAAAAATCTCAAAAAACAAGCGGGATGGAGAATTATGTCAACCAAACAAGAAGAATACGCTAAGTCACAACTTTACCGTATCCGCCACTCGGCTGCTCACATCATGGCTGAAGCCGTTTTGGAAATGTTCCCTGAGGGCAAAGTTGCCATCGGTCCACCAATTGATGATGGCTTCTATTACGATTTTGACCTGCCACGAACCCTAACTCCTGACGATCTTGCAACAATCGAAAAGCGAATGCAAGAACTAATCAAGAGTAAAGAAGAGTTCAAGGTAGAAGAAATCAGTGCTGACCAAGCAAAAAAGATGTTTGCGGACCAACCTTACAAAATCGAACTGATTGAAGGCTTGGAACAAGGCAACCTGGATGACGACGGCAACCCAACAGACCAAAAAGTGCCGATTACGGTTTATCGTTCCGGCAACTTTGTTGACCTCTGCAAAGGTCCTCACGTTGAAAGCACCGCTCAAATTAATCCGACAGCCATCAAGCTGCTCAACGTTGCCGGCGCTTACTGGCGCGGTGATGAACATCGCCCCATGCTCCAGCGTATCTATGGAACCGCCTGGGAAAGCAAAGACGACCTCAAAGATTACCTCTGGCGCCTCGAAGAAGCCCGCAAGCGCGATCATCGCAAGCTTGGCAAAGAGCTTGACCTTTACAGCACCAACGACGAAGTCGGTCAGGGCCTGATTCTCTGGCACCCCAATGGCGGTATGATTCGCCATCAAATTGAAACTTTTTGGGACGCTCAACACGTTGCCAATGATTATGACCTGGTCTATACACCTCATGTCGGAAAAGCCAGTTTATGGGAGACCAGCGGACATCTCGGTTTCTACAAAGAGAATATGTATGCCCCAATCACAATTGAGGACCAGGAATATTATCTAAAACCGATGAACTGCCCCTTCCATCTGCACATTTACAAGAGCCAATTGCGTTCTTACCGCGATTTGCCCCTGCGTTTTGCGGAAAAAGGTACAGTCTATCGCTTTGAACGCTCTGGTGTTTTGCATGGTCTGATGCGTGTGCGCGGTTTTACCCAGGATGATGCCCATCATTTCTGCCGCCCTGATCAAATGGGAGAAGAAGTCGACTTCGCTCTCAATTTCAGCATCAATATGCTGCGCGCCTTCGGTTTCAACGACTTCCAGGCTTACCTGAGCACGATGCCCGAAAAGAGCGTTGGCGACGAAAAACTTTGGCACGATGCAGAAGCCGCACTTGAAGAAACGCTCAAACGTGTCGGCATCCCTTACGAACTTGATGCCGGTGGCGGCGCTTTTTATGGTCCTAAGATTGACCTGAAAGTGCGCGATGCTTTGGGCCGCGAATGGCAGCTTTCGACCATTCAATTCGATTTCAACTTGCCGGAACGTTTCGACCTGACCTATATCGGTGAAGACGGCAAAGAACATCGCCCCCTGATGGTCCACCGTGCGCTCTTGGGTTCGATGGAACGCTTCTTTGGTGTGCTGATTGAGCATTATGGCGGCGCATTCCCGGTTTGGTTATCGCCAAAACAGGTAATGCTGATTCCGATTGCCGACCGTCACAACGACTATGCACACGAAGTTGCCAAAAAGTTGAAAGAAAAGGGTATGCGCGTTACGGTTGACGACAGTTCCGACCGGATGAATGCAAAAATCCGCAATGCTCAAAAAGCGAAATATCCTTATATGCTGGTCATCGGCGACCGTGAGATGGAAGATGGGCAAGTCGCTTTACGCCGTCGTAACGGAGACAATCCCGGTGCCATGAGCGTGGATGATTTCATCGCTTTGGCAATGGATGAGATTGAAAAGAAAATTTAAGCTTAGATAATCTGTGAATTGAATCAGGAATTCCCGAAAAGAGAATTCCTGATTTTTAATTAAATATGCAAATTTCTCCAAAATTCTCAACTTAGCTTTATAATTATTTTCTTTATTCAACTGTGCAACAGCACCACCAGAGGTTTGATGCTCGAAATTCTTGTCAACGGCACCCCATACTCGCTCGAAGAAATCCCGGGTGAAAAGCTGAGCGATTTGCTCCGCGGACGATTACACCTGACCGGCACCAAAATTGGTTGTGGTGAAGGTCAATGTAACATTTGTCTCGTGCTTGTTGATGGGGTTCCGACTCGTTCTTGTTTGACAAAAGCAGCTAAAGTGAACGGTAAATCCATTTTGACCGTGGAAGGCCTAAGAGCTCTACGTCCTGATCATCAACAACAGGAAAGAGAAGACCTCAAAGCGCTTCATCCACTTCAAGAGGCTTTCATCACTCATGGTGCGATTCAATGTGGCTTTTGCACACCCGGGCAGTTGATGCGCGCTTATGCACTCTTAGTTGAAAACCCCGATCCGACTGTCGAAGAAATTCGCGAAGCGATGAATGGTGTTATTTGTCGTTGTGGCACTTACGAGGCAATCGTCTCTGCCATTCAGGCAGCCGCAAAAGCAATGCGCGAAAATAAATATGTCCAGATTCGCAAATTACCGGAAAATGAACAAAGTTTGACGCAGATCGGTAAGTTTCTCACTCGTCCGGATGGCGTAACCAAATCTCTCGGCAAGGCAATTTTCACCGATGACCTGCAGGTTAAAGATCAGCTCTATGCGCGGGTTTTACGGGCGGGACTTCCCTCGGCTATTTTGCGCGGACTGGACACTTCCGAAGCCGAAAAATTGAGCGGTGTGGTCAAAGTTTTGACTGCCGAAGACCTTCATCATGAAAAATTTCATGGAATTTACAAAAAAGACTGGCCTGTTTTGGTCGGAATTGGGGAACGTGTTCGCTATGTCGGCGATGCGATCGCCTTGGTTGCCGCAGAAACGCAGGCAATTGCCGATCAGGCAATCGGATTGATTAAAACCGATTTTGAAGTTCGTCCGGTCATTAGTAACCCCTTCCAGGCAG
>CAYVOY010000040.1:8096-10479 GCA_964453395.1 uncultured Anaerolineaceae bacterium | reverse complement strand
GTAAACTAGTAAGCATGAAACTGATAAGCATCACGACTGATTTTGGAAACCAGAATGGTTTCACCGGCACAATGAAGGGCGTGATTTATAAGATCGCTCCCGATGTTCAAATTGCCGAAATCACCAACGAAATCCCCGCTCAAGACGTTCGCAGCGGTTCACTTGCCCTTTGGCGTGCTGTTCCATTTTATCCAGCCGGAACGGTTCACCTGGCTGTGGTTGACCCTGGCGTCGGCACTGCCCGCCGTCCAATCGCCGCAAAATTGGGAAATCAATTTTTCGTCATGCCCGATAATGGGCTGATTACCCCCATGCTCGAAGATGCTGAAGCGGCAGGGCAGGAAGTTACGATTGTCCACCTGGATAAGCCTGAGTTTTTCTTACCCACGGTCTACACCACCTTCCATGGCCGCGATATCTTCGCACCTTGTGCCGCTCATCTTGCTGCCGGCGTCAAAATCGAAACGATGGGTACCATCATCAATGACCCGGTTCGCACTCCCTTGCCAAAACCGGTCAAGACAGAAAACGGCTACCAGGCAAATATCATCGTGATTGATGTCTTTGGCAATTGTTCAACCAGTTTGCGAGTCAACCAGATACCTGATTTGAGCAAAACACGTCTAAAAATCAAAGGCCAAACGATTGACGGCATCGTCCCTTCTTATGGGCACCGAAACGTTGGCGATTTGGTCGCTGTGACTGACAGTGAAGGCTTCGTTGAAATCGCTGTGGTCAATGGGAGCGCCGCGAAAACCTTTGGCATTGCGCTGGACGATGCGGTTGAGGTTACTTTTCATGACTGAGACCAAAGCTTTGCCTTTAGTTGTCAAAGACCTTAGTTTTCAGTACCACACCCGTAACTCCCCTGCTATCCAAAATGTTAACTTCAGCCTTGAACCCGGTCAGATCACCCTTCTGGCCGGTTCTTCTGGCTGTGGCAAAACCACGCTGATGCGCTGCATTAACGGTCTGATTCCCCATTCCTACCATGGAGACATGAGCGGCGAAATTCTGATTCACGGCGAGCCGATTCAAGGAATGGGACTTTCTCAAATTTCCACCCACGTCGGCACACTGCTTCAGGATCCCGAACGACAGATTTTGGGCACTTACGTGCTTAACGAAGTTTGTTTCGGCTTGGAATCCCTCGGGATGAGCCGCGAAGAGATGCTCCCTCGCGCTCATAGAGCGCTTGATATGCTTCATATTACCCATCTGAAGGACAAAGAAACTTTTTTCACTTCCGGTGGGGAAAAACAAAAAGTAGCTCTGGCAGGCGTTTTGGCAATGCAGCCTGTTATCCTCCTGCTTGATGAGCCGCTGGCAAGCCTTGACCCGGCTTCGGCTCATGAAGCTCTCCTCGCTTTCCGCGAACTGGCAGACCAAGGGCTTTCAATTCTAATTGTCGAACATCGGGTTGAAGATGTTTTAGCAATTAATCCCGAAAAGATGATTTATATGGAAGACGGAAAAATTGTTTATGACGGTGCCGTTGAGGGTTTAATGGATGCGGTTGATTACGGAAAAATAAAACTCCCCGCACCGGTCATCGCCAGACGCGCCAAAAATCAAACTCCACCGGTCTATAAACCCACCGTTCCGCCAATCGATCCAAATTCAACACCGCTGATATCTTTTCAGGATGTCCGTTTTCGCTATAAAGAAGATTTACCTGAAGTCTTACACGGCATCAATCTCGATGTCCGTGCCGGAGAAGTTGTTGCGATTTTGGGGCATAACGGATCGGGCAAAACCACAATGGTCAAACATGCCCTCGGTTTGCTGAAACCAACTGAGGGGCGGGTTTTGCTTGAAGGAACGGATTCGAAGAAATCAACCGTAGCTACCGCTGCGAAAACAATCGGCTATGTATTCCAAAGCCCCAGTCAAATGCTTTTTGCCGCAACTGTCCGTGATGAACTTGCTTATGGACCGAAAAACCTCAAATTTAAGCCCGAAGAAATTGAGCAAAACGTTGATTGGGCGATCGAGACTGTCCATCTGGAAGAAGAATTACCCACCCCGCCCTTGGCGCTCTCTTTCGGGCAACAAAAAAGAGTGTCGATAGCTTCGGTGCTCTCAATGCGCTCCCGTGTTCTGATGATGGATGAACCAACCGCCGGTCAGGATTATTGGAATTACCAAGCCTTTATGGATACCATTTTGCAAACCAAAGGCTTTGATTCAATCATATTTATTACCCACGACCTCGATTTAGCCCTCATTTACGCCAACCGGGTCGTCGTATTATTTAACGGCGAAGTGGTCGCCGACGGTCACCCCAATGAAGTTTTACAGAATTCAGAGAGCTTACAAAAATGGCGTATTTTACCGACATCTTTGTTAAAATTAAATCAAGAATTATGGCCTAAGACGGGCC
>CAYVOY010000040.1:0-8086 GCA_964453395.1 uncultured Anaerolineaceae bacterium | reverse complement strand
GCCAATATATGCGAGCAGAAGCGCTCGGTCAATTTATTTCATAATTTTTCGGAGGTATTAATGCAAAACACAAACACAACTGGTAAGAAAAAGAATCTTTGGGCATTTGGCACCAATCAGGTTGTCTATGCCGCCATCGGCGCAGCACTCTACGCCGTCATCACCTGGGCTTTCAACGTTTGGCAAATCCCTGGCGCCGGCAACGTCGGCATTCGCCCCGGAATTGTTATCCCGATGTTCTTCGGTATCGCTTTTGGCCCGATTGTCGGTTTTATAACCGGTTTTGTTGGCAACATCTTGGCTGACTTGCTAAGCGGTTATGGTTTTTGGATTTGGTGGGACCTCGGCAACGGTATTATCGGCCTGATTCCCGGCATCTTTTCCATGCTGGTTTACAAATACAACGAGAAAAAATCAATCCTCTTTGGTGAGTTGTCTGTCCTTTTGGGCGTTGCAGCAGGCATGGCTCTTGCCAGTGTTTCGGAGATATGGGTCAGTGGTGCTGACATGAATACCGTCATCGTCGCCAACTTCTTGCCCTCCTTCCTGACAAACATCGTTTGGGGTCTAATTTTGCTCCCAGTCTTGATGATTGCCTACGCCGCTATCGTTCAACGTAGCGGGCGCTAAGACTCAATGGTTCTGGGGCTGTCGAATGACAGCCCCTTCCTTTGTCATATGCTGATTAGTTGGAATTTTCGTCATCGCGATAGCCCCATGGATAACATCGATCCACGGGCACGTTTTATATTCTCATTCGCAATTCTGATTGCTGCCACAACCACCTGGAACCCAAATATTTTGTTTGCTGTTTTCCTGATTTCAATC
The DNA here is from genome assembly GCA_964453395.1 of uncultured Anaerolineaceae bacterium. Taxonomy (GTDB): domain Bacteria; phylum Chloroflexota; class Anaerolineae; order Anaerolineales; family Anaerolineaceae; genus Mesolinea. The sequence goes on along the minus strand of CAYVOY010000040.1, from coordinate 7,258 downwards.
ACCTGGTATAGCCTGGGGCAATTGAAATGGAAAGAAACCAAACAAGGCTGGCTGATGATTTCAATCATGCTTTTCACAATGATCATCGTCAATACCATCATCACCGGTGGTGGTGCTGGAGGTGTCGTTCCTCCCGGAGGACGCTTAATTTGGCCCGAAGGTCTGCTCATTTTTGGAAAGCGGCTTATGCTTGGCTTGACAGTGGAACTCCTTTGGTTTGCCATCGCTCAGTTAATGCGCATTCTCTCCATTTCACTGGCTTTTATCATGATTCCCTACACCATGGATTCCCGTGCTTATGGGGTCACTTTTAGCAAGCTGGGTATGCCTGACCGCCTGGCTTATACAATGGAATTGTCCTTTCGTTTTATCCCAACCCTCGCCCGCAATCTTCAAGTAACAATGGACGCTCAAAAAGCGCGAGGTTTTGAACTCAGTGTAGCTAATGGGAACTTTATTCAAAAAATTCGTCAAGTCGCCCCCTTGATTATTCCGGTAACAATGAATGCGATTGTTTCCAGCGAGGATATCGCCAATGCGATGGATTTGCGCAGTTTTGGCCAGCGAAAACGGACTTGGCTGCATGTATTAAAGTTTCAATGGTGGGATTATGCCATCATCGCTTTTTCGATATTGATGGTTGTCACGGTCCTTCTGCTCGCCTACCGCTTCGGCATGCGCCTTTTTTCCGTTCCAAATTGGTGGTATGGGCTATTCAATTAATAGCAACAAAACAAAATAATAAAAACTAAAACAGGCAGAAGGGAAGTGAGCTTCTGCCTGTTTCTTTTTGTTTTCTGGCAATTTATATTGCCAGATTCCCAGATGCTTTGCTATCGATTAACTAGCCAATTAATCAATGCCTCTTTACCTTCTGCGTCAATATCTGCTCCATAGCTGATCATCCGGTTGAGAACAGTCTCCCACTGGCTCGCGCTAAGTTTTTGCCTAAGAACAAAATCGAGATTGTGGTTTCCGTCAGCTTTTTCAACGATATAAGCCTCCCAATCAGCATCACTAAAATTAGCATAGTCGGAAACAACAACTTCAGGTTCAGTTACTGCTTCAGGTTCAACCACTTCTTGAAGTGGCTCTTCAACGATTTCACTTACTACCGGCTCAGTCTGAGCTTGAATTTCCGGTATAACAGCCTCTTGCGTGGTCTCGGTTGGTGTTGCTCCACAAGCACCAAGTACAAGCGCTGCGACTAAGCTCAAAACAATAAGAAGATATTTTTGCTTTTTCATTTTTCAACCTCTCATCTATCTTGATTGCATTTTAGTCTTTAGCAAGGTCAAGAACAAGGCGCTGTTTAGACAAACCTTATACAATTGTTTAATTCGGAGAAACTTTATCGGATTAACTTTTCGAACTGAAATTAAAAGATGAAAGCTTCGGCAGCAGTCTGAACAATCATTCTGCCCACCAAAACTTTCATCTCGCGCTAATGAACTTTTCTTTAATTCCCTGCTAAGGGCATACCGGCTTCATATAGTGCATTAAAACCACCAAGAACCGGGTTTACTTGTTTGAAACCTGCTCGCAACATTTCGTACGCCGCACGGGCGCTTGTGTTTTCATCAGGTCAGGTACAATAGGTGATATACCAGGCGTCTTTATCAAGCGTTTTCATCACCTCATCGAGTTCTGCCAAGGGCAATTTTATCGCTCCGTCAATATGGCTCACTTCAAATTGCCCATCCGTCCGGGTGTCCAATAAGATAGCGCCTTGCTCTCTTACTGCCTGGGCTGCCTCCTCACCGGTAAGTCTCGGAACCTGATCTTGCGAGGTATAAATTGGATTTCCAGTGATTTCCCGAACCCCTCGGTAAACAAAGACACCAATCACCAAAACCACAATCGCCAATATAATCCAAATTGGGCCGAGGTTTTTCTTATTCATATTCGCCGGTAGCTTTCTCTTTGCCATCGTCACCTCATTAAAGTTTTTATGATTATCACACAGGTGAACCTTAGTATCTCTTTTATGTAGAAGGCTTATCCAAGCTTTTAGCGAAATTAATCAATTCTTGTTATCGGCTTTTTTGAGGATAGTTATTGACCATATCCTCTGATCATAACAGTGTATGCCATATCCGGCGAGAGGACGTCCAATCAAAATAAGCCGTACGGACAAAGGCGAGGCTTTGTTTGTACGGCTTGATAATTAAATTTAAACGGCAAATTGCAAACGGTCGGCCAGCAATGGCTGTTCACCGCTCAAAGAAGCGCCATCAGCAAGTTTTGAATCTACAATGCGCCTTTGACAATTCCAAGGAAATCTTCCGCTTTCAAACTTGCACCGCCAATCAGCCCACCGTCGATGTCAGACTGACCAAAGAGTTCGGCTGCGTTGCTGGGTTTAACCGATCCGCCATATAAAATTCGAATCGAATCGCCAACTTCTTCACCAAACATTTCGCGCAAAATCGGGCGAATAATATCTTTATGAACTGCATTTGCTTGTTCAAGAGTGGCAGTTTTGCCTGTGCCGATTGCCCAAACCGGTTCATAAGCAAGCACAATTTTGATTGCTTCTTCGCTGCTCAAATCTTTCAAGCCTTCACGGACCATTCTCCCGACAACTTCCCCGGTCAGACCGGCTTCGTTTTCTTCGAGAGTCTCGCCAACACAAACAATCGGCTGCAAACCTGCGCCCAAAGCTGCAAAAATTTTCTTATTAACGGTTTCATCGCTTTCGCCAAACATCGCCCGGCGTTCAGAATGGCCAATAATGACATGGCTGCAAATATCTTTCAACATTGAAGCAGAAACTTCGCCCGTATAGGCACCGCTGCTTTCCCAATGCAAGTTTTGAGCACCAACTTTTATCTTGCTATCTTTTAACATTTCAAAAGCCAGGGATAAATCTACAAACGGCGGGCAAACCACCAAATCGACATTATCAAATTCTGCCAGAAGGGGCTTCAGTTCAGTCAGAAGAGTGGCAGTTTCGGAGAGTGTTTTGTTCATCTTCCAATTACCGGCAACCATTGCTTTTCGAGCTTTCATTTTCTTACCTCTTTATTTTTGATAATTCTATTTTAACACGAAGGGACGGCCTTTCGACCGTCCCATGTAAACATTATTTGGAGGAAAATGCTTACTTTGTTCTCATAATACGAGGGTTCAACCACAAAGCACGATTATTGGTTATAGAACCGTCATTCCATACGACTAAGTTGAAGGTAACTTTCTTGCCTGCCAGGAAGGACAAATCAGCATCAAGCGTTGTCCAGTTTCCATCAAAAGTTTCCTTCCAGGTGCCTAAACTTGTTGCCTTAATGCCATCATACTGGTAGTAGATTTCAAATTTGACGGAACAATCAGTAGCTCCACCTTCACACATTAAAGCTGCCTTGAATCGATCGCCATCTTTGATATCAATCGCGGGATAGACACCTTGAATATAACCATCGCTGGCACGATTCGGACGGGTAATCATACCGATTTCGTTTTCTTTGACGCCGTTTTCACGGATTGGCTCCCCTTTTACGACAACGTAACCAGGGTCAGTGTCTTTTTCGTTTCCGGGAAATTTCAAAGTGTTGCGGAGGCCGTTTGTCCATTTTGCGGAACCAGCACTGTCGGCAAAGTTATAAACAACACCTTTGCTGTCGATGCTTTCGATAGCTGCCCAAAAGTTTTGTTTCGAGTCTGGACCCAAGCCAAAATAGACGTTGTTGCTTGATCTGAGCTGCCATTCCGAGCGATATTTGCCGGGAGAGTAAGGAGCAACCATGGAAATACTGATATCTACCGTTTCGCCTGGTTTGACGGCTTTGGGGATATCATAAACGGGGTTTGCACCCATCTGATCGCCTTTTACAAAAACGACATCAAACTGGGTATCCCAAACACAAGTTCCACTGTTCTGTAAACGCCAGATTTTTGTAAAGTTTTCTCCACCTTTTAGTTTTGAGCCATCCGGAATGCTTATATCACTAACAAAAGTGATTTGTAAACAAGGTTTGGGTGTTGGGGTTGGCGGAAGGGCTGTATTTGTAGGGGGGACGGCCGTTGGCGGAACCGCTGTCGGAGGAACCGCAGTGTTGGCAGGGACGGTAATCACAACTGTCGGAACAGAGGGTTCTTGAGTTGTCCCGGGGAGCTGGTTGATCTTAGTCGGGTCGATTGTGGCTTCAGGTACCACGGTTTGTTGGGTTGCCACTTGAGCGACCAGTGTGTTGTAATAATCTTGCGTTGCCTGGGCTTGCAAGGTTTGCATTGCCGATTCTACCGGGTCGCCTTTTGGTTCGGATGGTACAAATGCAGTACAGGCTCCGACCAGCATAATTACGACCAAAGATAAACTGAGCAGGCTAAAAATTTTTGATTTACTTAATTTCTTCGTATCCATTTCAAACTCCTTTGTAGCGAAAGGCTTCCATACTTAATAAGACGTTTAATATAATAGATAAGTTCCCACGAAATTGCCAGCTTTTGTAAGCTAAAAAGCCGGGAACATTCAATAATTACCTGCTCTTTGCTAAACAAGGCATAATATCACTCATTCACTACATTTATCCGGACACCAAGAGCCAAATCTTGTCTTTCGCCAAAACCAAAGCTGTTGCCATAGGGCGAACGCAATAGCCAATAACTATAATAGGTTCCAAAAGTTTTGGGAGCTGTCAATTCAATTGAAATTTCAGCGGTTTGCCCGGGTTCGATTGTTTGTGTCAGAGGAACCGCATTTTTCACCCCAAAATGATAACCGCCTGAATTAATCAAACTGAATTGCGTCGTCCAGGTGCAAGTTCCGCCGTTGCGTACCGTCCAGGTTTTTGTGAATTTCCTGCCGGGTCTCACTTTTGTTTCCGGAGGAATGGTTTTATCGCCAAGGAATTCAATATTATAACAACCCGCTTCAGTATGCTCACCTATCGGGGTAATCGTCATTGTCAGAGGGTCAAAAAGCAAAGGCTCCTCCTCTTCCGGAGCTGGAGTTGGCGTCTCAGGAGGCGCAAAAGTCGGACAAACCTCACAAACTGCCTGATTTTCCAATGTGGCAATTCTTGCCATAATGGTTTCAATCGCTGTTTGTGTAGAAATAGCACTGCGCGTTCCAACAATTTGTTGAGCCAGTTCTTCTTCGGTAATCGTTGGTTGAACATATGGATTACAAGCCGCAACAGTCAAACTCAACAGAGTAAGTAGTAATAAAGCAACAATTAAAGGTTTATTTTTCATATATTTCCATGCCCTATCGATTGATAGCTAGCTACATTAAGCTATTCTATCATTATTATCCATCTCTGTAATTTAAATAGAGAGCCTTGAATGTGCGTGGGTCAGCACATTTTATGCATTTTGAACAAATCTTTGCTTCAGGACAAAACCCCATTAAGGGAATGGCAAATCTAAATTAGCAAACAATGCGGCATCCTTCGATTCGACCGCCGCAAGTGACATTATCGCTGGAGAATAACAATTAAGCAAAAATCGCTTGACTCTATTTGAACACGGTGCTAAAATAGCAGTCCCTTCACATGGGCGCGTAGCTCAATGGTAGAGCAGTGGCCTTTTAAGCCATTTGTTGGGAGTTCGATCCTCCCCGCGCTCATCTTTTATTTTAACGCTCTTAAATGAAAATGGCTCAACCGAGCCATTTTCGTTTAATTGATAGCAAAAGCCCTCCCTGAGAAATTGAAAGAACTTAATTTTTTACCTTTTTCCTTTTTTTGGCCCTTGGGACTTGGCTCTTGGCTCTATTACCCGTTTCCTGCTTTCCTGTTTCCTGAAAAACCCTGTTTCCTATTTCCTGTTTCCTATTTCCTGAATTAATCCCTCATGCGCCTGGCGCAATAGTTCGGCATCAATCTTTTCAACCTTTCGATCATAGGTCAAAAAGCCGTTGATTTCGGTTTCGATATCGGTTAATTGAGTATAAACTGCAGCGCAAAGCCCCTTGGAAATCAAAGGTTTCACCTGAGTTTCCAATAAGTTCAAATAGGCGTTGGTAAAAGATTCCGAATCTTTAAAGTGCCGATAGCCAAAACGATTTTTATCGGAATAAAGATGGTTGTCCACCTGCATTGTATAACCGCCAAATTCTGTAACCGCTAAAACCCGATGGTCCGGAACGCGAGCGCTAAGAGGTTTCATGTAAACATGGCGGCTCTGAAAATCGCCTCCGCCCTGGTCAAACCATCCCGAAGCATGATCAACCAAACGGCTGGGGTCGAGCTCTTTCACCCAGTCGCCAATCCGAATCGCATGAAACTGCCCCCAGCTTTCATTAAAGGGAATCCAAACCGCGATGCAGGGCGAGTTGTAGAGTGTTTCGACCATATCTTGCAATTCGGCTTCAAACTCCGCCCGGTTTTGAGCGTCTTCCCTGCCAAAACGTTTCAGACGGTTTTCGTCATTGCGGTGAATGCCAGAAGTGAAAGTGAAATAAACAACCATATCTTTGGTGGTGCGTCCGCCATTGGGCATGTCTTGCCAAACGATCATACCGAGTTTGTCACAAGCGTGATACCAGCGCAAAGGTTCGATTTTAACGTGCTTTCGAATCATGTTGCAGCCAATTTTCTTGGCATATTGAATGTCAAAAACCATCGCCTCTTCGCTGGGTGCCGTATAAAGCCCTTCGGGGAAATAGCCCTGGTCAAGCGGTCCATATTGGAAAATTGGCTCGTTATTCAGCGTAAAACGCCAATAGCCTTTTTCGTCTTTGATTTTGCCGAATTTTCGCATGGCAAAATAAGATTTCACCTCGTCAATCGTTTCTCCGTCAATGATTAAGCGCACTTCGAGGTCGTAGAGATGAGGGTGGTCCGGATGCCAAAGTTTGGCATCGGGAAGCGCGAAAACCAGAGGCTTCTCCGGGCTACTTGACAGACGGCCAACTTCCTGCCCCCCAAAACTGGCAATCGCCTCAATTTGGCAAGGCTTATCCATTGCCTCATCGCTCAAGTTGACTTTTAGCTCAAGTTGTCCCAAATCGACAGAAGGGGTAATTTTTAGCGAGCGGATGTTGGCTTTGGGCAAAACCTCCAGCCAAACGGTTTGCCAAATTCCCGAGATGGATGTATACCAAATCCCGCCCGGTTTGAGGCGTTGCTTGCCCATTTGATGCAGAGCGGTTTCGGTTTGGTCTTGAACCATGAGCAAAATTTCGTTTTCGCCTTTAGTTAAGGCATTGGTGATATCAAAATTAAAAGGCAAATAACCGCCCAAATGGCTGCCGATTTCCTGACCATTCACCCAAAGCTGACAACTATGGTCAACCGCGCCAAAATGCAAGAGGACG
>CAYVOY010000039.1:5168-10514 GCA_964453395.1 uncultured Anaerolineaceae bacterium | reverse complement strand
ATGACCGCCGAACTTTTGGCAACTTGGGAAGACTTGAAGCTCTTGCTGACTGAAACATTTAATAATTTCAGTCTGACATCTTTTTTGCGATCAATCCCAATCGGTATCCCAAGCCTGCTCTCCAATCGAAACCTCAGTGTCAGCCCCCTCGGAGAATACAGCACCGCTCAGGTTAGCGCAAGTGGAACCCTGTTGACGGTCGTTGGCTTTTCGGTGATGGGCTTTTTGCTCGGTGTTCTTTTCTTGTATGCCATTCGAAAATCAACCAAAATAAATCAAAACAAAGATACCTGGAGCAGCTTTTCCAAGCAATTATTATCATTGATTCTGATTCCGCTTGTGCTGATTGTGATTGCTCTTGTAATTTTCGTCCCTGCTCTGATCATCATCTCGGTGTTGACGGTAATTATTCCCTTCCTTGGTTCGATTACAACTTTCTTGTTTTCCTTCATCATTCTTTCGGCAGGCTTACCGCTAATTTTTACCGCACACGAAATCTTGCTTTATGGAACCAACTTTCAAGATGCAATCAAAGAAAGCATTAAAGTTGTCAGGCCGACCAACATGAAGACCTCATCTTTTCTCTTTTTGGTCCTTATTGTTTCATACTTCACTAATTTTTTGTGGCAAATTCCGGAAGATGGTTCATATATGCTCCTAATTTCTATTTTAGGGCATGCCCTCGTTTCGACCATCCTTTGGATTGCAAGTTTTCATTTTTACGAGGACGCCCGAAACTGCGTCCATCGATCTATAGAAGAAGAAACGCTTGATTCTGAACAATTAAGCGTATAACGGAGATTTCAATTGAGCAACGATCAAGCTAACAATTACGGAGCAAGTTCCATCCAGATTCTCGAAGGGCTCGAAGCAGTCCGTCGAAGACCTGGCATGTATGTCGGCGGCACCGACCAAAAAGCACTTCATCATCTTATTTATGAGGTTGTCGACAACTCTATTGATGAAGCCCTTGCCGGTAGTGCAACAGAAATTCAGGTTACCCTTCATCAGGACGACAGCGTTACAGTCAAAGACAACGGACGCGGTATCCCGGTTGATATTCATCCTGAAAAAGGCATCTCTGCCCTACAAGTCGTTATGACCGTCCTACATGCCGGTGGCAAGTTTGGCGGAGGCGGCTATAAAGTATCCGGCGGTTTGCACGGCGTCGGTGTTTCAGCTGTCAATGCGCTCTCTGAATGGTGCGAAGTTACCGTCAGACGTGATAACAAAATCTACTTCCAACGCTACGAAAAAGGTCATCCTCAGGGAGAAGTCAGCGCAGTTGGCAGCTACAAAGGCGAAGAAACCGGCACCTCAACCACCTTCCGATTTGACCACAGCATCTTTTTGGATGATGTAACATTCCGTTTCGACACTTTGGCGCAACGTTTTCGTGAAATGGCTTTCGTCACCCGTGGCGTCAGCATTAAATTGCTTGACGAACGAAGCGGACGTGAGATGACCTTCCACTTCGAAGGTGGAATTGCTTCTTTTGCCCGCTACGTCAACCGCAATCGCCAGGTTTTACACCCGATGATTTATGGTGAAAAAGAAGTTAATGGCGTTAGCATCGAATTTGCGGTTCAATATACCGATACCTATTCCGAATCGATCTACAGTTTTGCCAACACAATCAACACAGGCGATGGTGGCACCCACCTAACCGGTCTTCGTGCGGCAATTACCCGCAGCATCAACGATTATGGCCGCAAATCCGGTAACTTAAAAGACACTGATTCTAACTTCAGTGGTGAAGACACTCGCGAAGGCCTCACCGCAATCATCAGCATCAAACACCCGGACCCACAGTTTGAAAGCCAAACCAAAGTCAAACTGATGAATGCCGATGTTCAGACCTATGTCCAGCAAGTCGTCGGTGAAACAATTTCTGCTTTTCTCGATGAAAACCCGGGAGCCGGAAAGGCAATCATCCAAAAATGTCTCACATCCGCCCGTGCTCGCGATGCCGCTAAGAAAGCACGCGACCTGGTTATTCGTAAATCTGCTCTCGAGTCGATGACTCTTCCGGGTAAGCTGGCAGATTGTTCCGAACGTGACCCAAACAAAACCGAACTCTTCATCGTTGAAGGTGAATCGGCAGGCGGTTCCGCCAAACAAGGCCGTGATCGCCACTTCCAGGCTATTTTGCCTTTACGCGGTAAGATTCTCAACACCGAACGCGCCCGTCTCGACAAAATCCTTGGAAATAAAGAAGTTCGCGCTTTGGTTTCAGCTCTTGGTGTTGGCATTGGGGATTCGTTTGACCTCAAAGGCTTGCGTTATGGCAAAGTTGTCATCATGACCGATGCCGACGTTGACGGTGCTCATATCCGTACGCTTTTGCTGACCTTCTTCTTCCGCTACATGCAACCGCTTATCGAAGAAGGGCACCTTTTCATCGCTCAACCGCCCCTCTACCGCCTGAGTGCCAGAGGACAAATTCATTATGCCTATGGAGATGATGAAATGGAACAAATGGCCACAAAAATGGGTGGCAAGACCAAGGTTTCCATCTCCCGTTACAAAGGTCTTGGTGAAATGAACCCCGAACAACTATGGGAAACCACCATGAATCCCGAAAACCGCACCATGCTTCAGGTTGAAATTGAAGATGCGGTTGAAGCCGATCAAACTTTTGACATGCTGATGGGTTCTCTCGTGCCTCCTCGGCGACGTTTTATCCAAACCCATGCGAAAGAAGTCCGCAATTTGGATATCTAATTTTGAAACCAATCGCCTGCCCAAGCAGGCGATTTTTCTAAGACATGATTCGAAAAATCATTCACCTTGACCTTGATGCATTTTTCTGTTCCGTTGAAGAATTGCTCGATCCTTCGCTTATAGGAAAGGTCTTTGCTGTGGGTGGCAACCCTGGAGGCCGCGGTGTCATTACCTCCGCCTCTTATGCCGCCAGACAGCATGGCATCCATTCCGCCATGCCTACCGTCCAAGCCATCAAACATTACCCTAACTTGCTGCTTGTCCGTAGTGGCTTTAAATATTATGGTGAGTACTCGAAAAAAGTTATGGATATTTTGCATGACACCTCACCGCTCGTTGAGCAAATGTCGGTCGATGAGGCATATTTGGATGTCAGCGACATGTCCCAGCCGATTGCTTCAATTGCTTTTGACTTACAAAAGAGGGTCCTGGACGAAACCGGTTTGCCTTGTTCGCTTGGTTGCGCCACCAGTCGTTTAGTCGCCAAAATGGCGAATACTTGGGGTAAAAAGCAAGTAAAAACCGGGCTTTCCCCTCAGAAAATTACCGTCATTGAACCAGGTGAGGAAGAAGCCTTTTTAGCGCCTCTCGACATTCAGGCTTTAATCGGTGTGGGGTCTAAGACAGCTGCGCAATTAAGAAGCCGCGGCATTCGCACAATTGGTCAATTGGCAGCCCTAAGCGACCTTGACCTAAAGAATTATTTTGGCGAACATGGCGAATCCATGCGCCGCCGCGCCAGAGGGATTGACAACAGTCAAATTCACGCTGAAAGCGAGCAAGCCAAATCTGTCAGCAATGAAATCACTTTTCACGAAGATTTGGAAGAGCTTTCTGATTTGCTCAAGGTCTTAAGACAGCTTTCCGAAAAAGTGGGTTCACGTTTACGAAAAGCCGAATTGGCCTGTAGCGTCGTGCAAATAAAAATCCGTTATTCTGATTTTTCCACCTTTACTCGTCAGGCGGTCATGAAGGAATGCAGTAATCTTGATCAAGATATCGCAGAACTTGCTCAGGAATTGTTTGTAAAACACTGGCTAAGCGGACGTGCTGTGCGCTTGTTGGGTGTTGGTGTCACCAATCTCGAAAAACCCCATCGCCAACTCTCCCTTTGGGATGAAGAAGGCAACAAACGCGAAGACCTCACCAAAGCTGTTGACAGCTTGCGTGAAAAATTCGGCAAAGACATCATCAAACGCGCCGACAGCTTGAAGAAAAAGCAATCATAATATTTGTCAACCTTTCCTTCGTCTATTTCTTATTTCACAGTTAATTCAGATGTAGAGTGCATTTGACAGGGCGGAGGATGTAAAACAGTTTTTTCGTAGAGAAAAACGCCTGCGTTTTCCTCACAAACAGATAAGAGCAGGCGAGGACAGGCCCTTGCCCTACGAGGTTGGTACATTTTTACCAAAAAAAGCTTCAGTACAGAGTGTTTTCTATAGCATCCGATGCAAAGCGAGCGATGTAACCTCTCCGACCGAATCGGGTTCTTATTAATTTCAGTTTTGGATTCAAAATTCGGATATTTTTTGGTTCCCATATTTTAAACTTTACGGTATAATCTCATCTCACGCCAACGTAGCTCAGTCGGTAGAGCAGACGCTTCGTAAGCGTCCGGTCGGGGGTTCGATTCCCTTCGTTGGCTTGTTTTATTTAACCAAAAAGAGTTGCCCGACATAGGCAACTCTTTTGCTTAATCACTAATCAGGTTTAGTCTAAAATCATGCGACTGTCAATCGCGATTGCGCCCTGACCTTCAGGATAGACAATCAAAGGATTGATTTCAATTTCCTGAATTTCCGGCTGTTCCATAGCAAGCTTACTCAATTGGGCGATAACCGCATAAACGGCCTCAAAATCAGCCTTAGGAGCGCCACGATAGCCATTGAGCAACTTACCGGCCATCGTCTCAGCAACCATCGTTTCAATGTCTTCCCTTGAGAGTGGTGCAACCCTGAATTGAATATCTTTCACCAGCTCAACCAGTGTGCCGCCCATGCCAAACATCATCAAAGGTCCAAAAGTCGCATCGCGTCGCATTCCGACAATCACCTCAACGCCTTTGGCTGCCATTTTCTCAACCATCGCACCTATAATCTCAGCCTCAGGTTCATTTTTGTGAATTCGCTCGATCAAATCCTTATATGCTACGCGCATTTCCTCGCTGTTTTGGATGTTCAGGACGATTCCGCCTGCATCAGATTTATGAATCAAGCCTTCAGCAACAATTTTCAAAACAACCGGGTAGCCAACTTTCTCTGCAATCTCAACTGCTTCATCAGCTGTTTTTGCCAAGCCACCCGGAACGTTCGGAATCTGATAGGCGTCCAAAAGCATTCGCGATTCATACTCACCAATCACTTTTCGATCGCCAATCGCTGCTTTCGCTTCTTCGATTTGCGCCGGGCATGCATCTTTAGATCCAATTTCCTCGAAAACCGGGCTATCCAAAACCTGACGATACTCCCACATACCTTTCAAAACCGGTCCGGCAAGTTCCGGCAAATTGAAAACCGGCACATTATTCGAGTTCAAAACTTGTTCGGCTTCTTGCGTACTGCGTTCACCCATCAAACAAGTCAGGAGGGTTTTATCGGTCATTTTGTCGACCTCAACCCA
>CAYVOY010000039.1:0-5068 GCA_964453395.1 uncultured Anaerolineaceae bacterium | reverse complement strand
CGACCAGCTTTCAAGAATACAATCGGCTTCTTGCGAGAAACTTCCCGGGCAACTTTCATAAATCGCGGACCGTTCGAAATTCCTTCGGTATACATGGCAATCACCTGAACGTTTGGATCTTCGGCGAAATATTCAATCATGTCGGTTTCGTTTACGTCCATCATATTGCCCAGGCTGGCGATATGCGAAAAACCGACTTTTGAGTTGATAATCAAATCAATAACACCGCCGCAAATTGCACCGGATTGCGAAATAAAAGCAATCGGACCCGGCTCAGGCATTCCTTTGATGAAGGTTGAGTTCAAGCCAGTACGGATATCCATCGTCCCAACGCAGTTTGGTCCAACCACGCGCATTCCATATTCATCCGCCAGTTCTTTGACTGAGCATTCAATTTGCGCGCCTTCCGGTCCTAATTCTTTGAAACCACCGGTGATAATAACCACGGTTTTAATGCCTCTTTCGCCGATCTCCCGCATGGTTTCCATAATGATGGTAACCGGCAATACAACCACTGCCAGTTCAACCGGGTCGGGCACGGCGGTTACCGAGGGATAAGCTTTTTGTCCTAAAATTTCATCTGCATTAGGGTTCACAGGGTAAACCTTACCCTGATAGCCATTGATGATTAAATTCTCAACAATCCCATAACTAAGTTTCTTTGGATTTGTTGAAGCGCCAAGAACGGCAACCCCTTTTGCATTAAAAAATGGTCTGATTGATGATGTCATATTCTCTCCTAAAATATTTGTCGGAAAAATTATAACAACGAAATGGTTGAATTTGAGACGAATCTCGAAAATTAGAATTATTAATCCCTAAGGATAGACATTTGAGAGCGTTAAAAACTTGACAATTTAATATTGTGGTATAGTTTAGGTACATTGATGAACCTTTTACGATTTAGAAGGAGTAAATATGAAAAGAAAACCAACACCAATTCTCTTGATATTGCTGGTTGCGATTCTATTGAGTGTTTCGGTCCATTATGTGTCTGCTCAAAGAATTCCCAATGGTTCAGATTTGCAAGACCAAAAATTTAATCTTGTTTGGGCTGATGAAGAGGAAGAAACTGTTTCACTCCACTTGTTAGATGAATTGCTTCAAACACAAACAAAAATCAAGACTGGAGATTGGGTTCTGATCACGATTAGCCAAACGCATTTTCCGGTTCAAACCCTGTATATGGATGCGCTTACAGCTTACCCAGAACAAACAACTCAGACCTATTTGAATAAGTTGGATGAAAAAGGCATGGTTGTCGAATCGATTCAACGATTGTCAGACGCTAATCAAAACCTTTTGAGAGAACTTGTACTTTCGGATGGCATAAGCAGAAACAGCCAGACAGGTTCAGTATCGGATTTTTATCCATTTCCGCTTGATTTGAATATGGGTACCGTGCTGAGAAGAGAGGCTGCTTATGACATGCCAGCAACTGCCAGCTTAGAAGAAGGAACATTAAATGGACAGCCGGTATATATCTATACTGCAAAGGATGAGTTCTTAGCTCCAGTTGCCGTTGGTGATATTCAAGCCACAGCTGCCAGAGCTGTTTCCTGGTTTGACAAAAGCACAGGTTTGATAATCAAAGCAGAAAATTTTGTTACCAAAGAAGATGGAACTGAAATCCAGATTTCAGCCTACCAGTATGAATTTGATTTAGATGCAAAATCACCACTGGAAAGTCTCAACAGGTGATTTAATGAAGCCAAAACACCTGGTTTTAATTGCCTTCCTTTTGTTGCTCCTGCTAACAAATGGAAACACTGTCGTTTCCGCTGGAAGCGGACAAACTGTTTACGACTCAGTGAATGGTATAACAACATTTTCGCAAAAACGTATTTTGAGTGGCTCAACTGGATGGTACGCTTATAACTCCAGCCAGGCGTCATCACAATTAGACAAATTGGGACTTAGTATAGCTTCCGCCTATTGGAAATGCTCTGGTGGTTCACCAGCTGGGCAAGTTAATGCCTACAATGTGTATTGGTACAATACATATGGGCATGACTATAACTACGGTTATGTCTCAAATGCTTCAAATACTTGTGGTGCGTCTTTAAAATATGCAGGTGGAAATCACTTTTATGAAAAAAGTGGCGTTATTGATTATACCTGGGCTGAGCATAGCGAATAGTCAATAGCAAAAAAATGGTTCATCAGCAAGCAGGCCCCAAATAGGGTCTGCTTTGTATTTGGCTGATGTTTATCTTCAGCATCCCCCAAAGAGTGTTAGAATCTCTCTTTATAAATGCCTATAGGAATAAAAAATGCTAACCGATTATCACGTTCATACTGCTTTTAGTTGCGATTCAAATTATCCGATGGAAGATGTCGTCAAAGATGCGATTCGCCTTAACCTCGAAGAAATTGCTTTCACCGACCACGTTGATTATGGCGTAACACTTGACCATGACGAATATGTAAAATCGGAATCCAATAAAGAACTGCCTCCTCTAAACGTTGACTACCCTCGTTATTTTGAAAAAATAGCTGAAATGAAGCAGAAATATGCTCAGCAAATTCGCATTTTAGCAGGTTTGGAAATGGGTATGCAGCGGCACACCGTCGAACGTTATCAAAAGCTCTTCTCTCAATGGCCACTCGAATTTGTAATCCTCTCAATCCACGAGGTCGACAATTCGGAATTTTGGAATCAGGATTATATGCGTGGCAAAAGTCAAAGGGAATTTCAACGCGGTCAATATTTGGAACTCCTTGAAGTAGTCAAGCATTACAAAGACTATTCCGTCATCGGACATATCGACTCCATCAAGCGTTATGACCGCAACCCCGAATATCCTTTTGAAGAATATCGCGATATCCTCGAAGAAATTTTCAAAATCGTCATTGCAGATGGCAAGGGAATTGAGGTGAACACCTCTTCTGTCCGCTATCATCTACCCGATTTTCAACCTTCAACCGATATATTAAAACTTTATCGTGACTTGGGTGGTGAGGTAATCACGGTTGGTTCAGACAGCCACAAACCGGAACACCTCGCTTCTTACATCCAGGTTGCCCGTAACCACCTAAAAGATTTGGGCTTCAAAGCCTATTGTTCATTTGAGGATATGAAGCCGATTTTCCATAAATTATAGTTTTAGCTAAAACAAAAACGAAGCAAACCGTTATAATTGAGAGATGAACGCGCTCCTTCCGGAACTCCCTAGCAAAACTCAATCTGAAGCGGCTGATTTTCTTGCAAATCGCACAGTTTTTTTTAGCGGCCCGGCTTCAGCCGGTAAGACCACTTCCGGATTACTCCGTTTGCAAAACTTGCTTAATCAAAGCAAGTCAAATCAGGGCAACATCTTGGTCCTGGTTCCCCAACGAAGTTTGGCGGAACCTTATTTCCAATTTTTCGAATATGCCGATTTCAGCGCCAAAGAGCGCGTCAGCATCCTGACGATGAGCAGCTTGGTTCGCCGCATGGTTAGCCTCTTTTGGCCCATCATCGCCAGCCATCAGCTTTTCAAACACCCTTATGAGCAAGCACGCTTTCTAACCCTTGAAACTTCGCAATATTACATGGAAAAAATCGTCGGACCTTTGATTGACGAAGGATGCTTTAACAATGTCTCTTTGCCCGTTTTTCGGCTTTACAGTCAAATCATCGACAATCTCAACAAATCGGCCATAGTTGGCTTTCCTCACACGGAAATTGGCAATCGCCTCTCCTCTGCCTGGATTGGTGACAGCTCAAATCAAAATGTTTTTAGTGATGTCCAGGAAGCGGTCAATCGGTTCAGAGCATATTGCCTGGAGCACAATTTAGTCGATTTTTCGCTTCAGGTAGAGCTTTTGGCCACTTACCTATGGCCCAACGCAACCTTCCAAAAATATATCAATAATCAGTTCAGTCACCTGATTTACGACAATTCCGAGGAAGACCCGCCATATGTTCACGAGCTTATCGCAAAATGGCTGCCCAATTTTGAGACAGCCCTGATTCTTCAAGACGACCAAGCCGGCTATCGCTCATTTCTTGGCGCAGACCCTTCTTCGGCCTTATCTCTTGAAAAGCTTGTAGATAAATCACTCATTTCAACCGACAATTTTGTGAGTTCTCCTCATTTGCAAGAGCTCAGATCTTGCTTTCGCAACTTTAACGACTGCAAACCAACTAAGGCTCTAATTGAGAAATCAATTTTCATTCCCTCTGGACACATCCGCTTTTTTCCAGAATTGCTGGATAAACTTGTCGAACAAATCAAGGAAATTAAATCTCAACCGGATGGCGGAAATAAGAAAATCGCCATTTTAGCGCCTTTCGTTTCCGATAGTTTGCGCTTTACACTAAGCCATAAACTTGAAGAAATCGGTTTGCACGTAAATTTTCAAAGACCCTCTTCACCGCTCATGCAAAACCCGACAATCAAAACTTTGGTTGTCTTAACTAAATTTGCCCATCCGAATTGGTCGCTGCCTGTTAATTTCCAAGATGCAAGCGCTGCCCTCAGCCATGCCATTGCCGACCTCGACCTAAACCGCAGCCATTTGGTTTTGGGTTCTTTTAATCCGGAACAGGCTTATTT
This sequence comes from uncultured Anaerolineaceae bacterium, assembly GCA_964453395.1. Classification (GTDB taxonomy): domain Bacteria; phylum Chloroflexota; class Anaerolineae; order Anaerolineales; family Anaerolineaceae; genus Mesolinea. The sequence goes on along the minus strand of CAYVOY010000039.1, from coordinate 527 downwards.
AACCGAATTACCGCAAGCTATCCCAAACGTCAGGGTCAATCAAGCTTTATTCGAATCCTATGAAAACTTACGCAACTTTTTGCATGCCACAGATCCACAAGAACCTCTGGACAGCTTCCTAAGCCGCCTCTTTGGCGAAATGCTCTCCCAACCAGCTTATCGCTTTGAAAACAAATCGCAAGCCGGCACAGACACCGCTATACTGATGGAATCCTTCCGTAAATTCCGCCTATCTCTCGACAATGACTTACAAAACAATCCGGATGCCGCAGCCAAAGCCTTCATTCAAGCGCTCGATTCCGGCTTAATTTCAGCCATGTATTTAGCGGATTGGGAAAGCAGCCCTTCAGACAGCATTTTGATTGCCCCGGTTTTGAGTTACCTGATGCGTAACGAGGCGGTCGACTATCAATTTTGGCTGAGCATTGGCAGCAAAGCCTGGTATGAACGCCTCGAACAGCCGCTTACCCACCCCGTCGTTCTCAGCCGCCATTGGCAAAAAGGAAAGCAATGGAGCGCTGATGATG
>CAYVOY010000038.1:3550-10617 GCA_964453395.1 uncultured Anaerolineaceae bacterium | reverse complement strand
CCGATTGTCATTTCGTTAAAATCACCTGATTCAAAATCGCCGGATGCGAGTAACAGCGTTTGCTTATCGAAAAGGAAATGCGGGTTTATAGATAAGTGATATGGGTTAATTTCAATTTTTTGCATTTCAGGCTCCATCATTTTGTAATAAAATCTAACTCTCTAATGATACAGGAAAAAGAGCCATATTTCAAAGACAGGCTTGTTACATTATAATGACGCTCTATATGGAGAAAAGATTGTGGAAGATGAAGGCAAGGGCTATAGAATGGAAAATCTGAAAAAACCTGGGAACAAAGATAATAAAAAATCCGTTATGACTGTTGTGAGGTGGCTTGGTACGGGCTTCGCCGTAGGCATAATGATTTATATACTGTCCAAAGTGGGTTGGCAGGAAGCTCTTGATAGCTTTAAAGGCATTCCCTGGTGGGTTTTCGTTATCGCTTTAATCCTTGGGCTGATTTCACGTTTTTCAACCTGGGGACGCTGGCATACACTCTTAGCCGCCAGTGAAGAAAAAATCGATGCAAAAACCAGCCTAAAGTTGACTTTTGCCGGACTTTTTGCCTCAAATGTCTTGCCATCAACCATTGGCGGCGATGTCGTCAGGTTAGCCGGAGGAGTTAGAGCGGGGCTAAGTGTGGCATTGTCAACGGCATCATTGGTTGTCGACAGGTTAGTGGGATTGAGCGGGATGGTTTTAGCCTTACCTTTTGCGCTGAAATTCCTGCCTATGCTCCAAAGTAAGCCAACAGAAGGAGCTTTTGGCTTTGCTGCTGGCACCGGTTTTTTCGGTAAGATTTGGAATTGGATTAAGAAGACATTTGCCAACATTTTAGATAGTTTGAAATACTGGTTGAAACAACCGATGAGTCTTGTAAAATCAGTTGGATTCACATTAATTCATCAGGCATGTATTTACCTGATCATTAAGCTCTTTATCAATGCGATGGGGGAGGATTTACCAATCCTGACAATTGCCGGATTGTGGAGCCTGACTTATTTTATTACCTTGTTGCCGATTTCTATCAACGGCTTAGGCTTGCAGGAAGTTACGGTAACAAATTTGTTTTCGGCTTTGGGAGGAATTTCCATCCAAACCAGCCTTGCACTGGCAATTTTCTTGAGGATATTGTGGATGGTAGTAAGTTTGCCGGGCGCATTTTTCATCGGCGACACTATCGCCGGGAAACAAGACAACATGAATTTGGAGAATGAAAATGAAAATTGAAAATAAAGTTTCAGCGTATTTGCGGGATGCATCTCTGCTTTTGGTTTTGACCGGCTTATGGATTTTACTTCACAATTTTCGAAATCTAAGGGGTATTCCTTTGTTTTTTGTGGGCATGAGTGGTGTCACATTACTGTTGGTTTTGCTTCTCTCAATCGTTAAGCCTCAAATAAAGTTGCCGGAGAAGAAAGGAATCTCTCAAATTTTCTTTACAATTGCTTCGGCTGTTGTGGTTGGCTTGCTAATTTTGTTGTTTTACACCGTCCCTCAAGATTTTTATGCAAAAGGCGAATTCAGACTTTTTCTGCTTGTTTTACTTGGGGCAATCATTGGTTTCCTAAGCCTGATTTTCGACAGTTATAAGAAGCCACAATTGGTGATGATTGGGGCGATTCTTTTTGGAGCGCTTTTGTATCGGGCTTTTGCTTTTATTCCTGAAATCTCAAACTCTCCTTTTTCGCTTGGCTGGTCAGAAGGCAGTCGGATTTTTAATGCTTCGCTTTTCTTTTCCGAAAAATTGTACGGAAGGCAAATGCCTTTACCGGTCTTGCATCCCAGTCGATATATCTTGCAGTCAATTCCCTTTTTGTTTAACATCAACTCCATATTTGTACACCGATTGTGGCAGGTTTTGCTCTGGCTGGGCATGACGGGTTGGGCTGCTTATCTTATAGCTAAAAGAGTCAGCCCAAAACTAAAACTACCAACTTATTTGATTGCAGCCTTTAGCTTTTTATTCTTTTTTCAGGGTGCAGTTTATTATCACCTGAGCGTTTGTGTGATTTTGGTTTTGCTTGGATATGACAAAGAAAAGCCTTTCAGGACGCTGCTTTTTGTTGTTCTCGCATCGCTCTGGGGCGGAATTAGTCGAATAAATTGGATTCCTGTTCCTGCATTAATAGCTATTGCTCTTTATCTGATTGAGACCCCAATTAATCCTCGTAAATGGCTGGATTATCTAAAAATGCCAGTAATCTGGGGTGTGGCAGGTTTGCTCGCTGGCTTCGCAAGCAAGCAGCTCTATCAGGCCCTATCGGGTGAAAACCCTGCTTATTTTGATTCCGCGTTTACCTCAAACTTGCTGTGGTACCGACTTTTACCGAATAACACATTTTTATTGGGCATCTTACCGGCAATAGGCATGGTCTGTCTTCCATTAGTGCTGGCTGTTGTTTTTTATCTAATGAAAAATAAAACCGCGAAGCTGCATTGGTTACGTTGGCTGGGATTGGTCGGTATTTTGGCTGTCTTTATGGTGGGTGGAATTCTGGTCAGTATTAAGATCGGCGGTGGCGGAGATTTGCATAATATGGATGCATTCCTCGTCTTTTTCTTATTGATTAGTTTGGAAATCCTGAGTGGTTCTTTGGTTTCTGATGAACCTGCGCAAGAATTTAAGCCCATGAAATTGAACGAAATTCCGGTAATGTTGCTTGTGTTTATCTGTTTTGTTCCATCAGTGTTTGCATTTATGCGCTCCGGAAACTGGAATTTTAAAGCTGATCCGGTAAAAGCAACTAATCTGGAGCAAATTCACGAGGCAATGGATATCCTGGAAGAAGAGCCTGGCGATATCCTTTTCATCACAGAAAAACAATTGTTGACGATGGGTGAAATCGAAGGGATTGAGATGGACCCTGATTATGAAAAAGTCTTTTTGATGGAAATGGCGATGGCAGATAATCGTGTTTATCTGGACCGTTTTTATGAATTACTTGGAGAGCATCGTTGGAAGGCAATTGTGATGGAGCAGGTTAAAACCAACATTCAGAATAAATGGAATGGATTCTCGGATGAAAACAATGCCTTTGTCCGCAATGCAATCTTGCCAATTCTAATGGACTATCAGGTTGTTCTATCTTGGGATAATGGCGAAATCAATTTGCTTTTGCCGAATAATTCCGATGGTATGTTGTTGCGAGAACTGCAAGAAATAACGCCACCAAATTAGCAGTTACGATATTCAGGGAAATCACAGTTGTTTAGTCAGCCGCTTCTTGTTCTGGCTCTGTGATTTCCTTTATAGTATAAGTTTTCTTATGCTGTGATTCAAAGTAGGTCCTCATTAATAATTCGGCAATTAAGCCCATGAGGATGGCAATGAAACCGAGCAAAAAAAGCATTACTGCGATTTGGAAGAAGGGCGAGGTCAAAATGCCGGTTGTGGTTACCAGTTTGCGAATAACTAACCAGATAAAGAGGGCTAAACCGACGAGAATCATCCCACCGCCAATGCTGCCAAACAAGTAAATTGGCTTTTTAGAATATTGCATCAAGAACTTGACAGTAATTAAATCCAGAAGGACTTTGAAGGTGCGCTCCAAGCCATAATTTGCTTTGCCATGTTTGCGCGGGTGGTGGCGGACAACGACCTCACTAATTTTTGCGCCAACGTCATTGGCAAAGACTGGGATAAAACGGTGCATTTCTCCGTATAAATTGATGTTATCCAAAATATCCCGTCTATAGGCTTTAAGAGTGCAACCATAATCGTGCAATTTCACACCGGTAGTGAATGATATTAATTTGTTGGCAATGTGTGAAGGAAGATTGCGGGTTATAGCGTTATCCTGGCGATCTTTGCGCCAGCCACTGACGACATCGTAGCCCTTGTCCATTTCAGCCAGCAAGACAGGAATGTCTGCCGGGTCATTCTGTAAATCCGCATCCATCAGGATGACAATATCACCATCGCTATGATCTATTCCGGCGACAATTGCCGCAGTTTGCCCATAATTTCGGCGAAACATGATATTTCGCACCCGATTGGGATACCTGGACTGTAAATCTTTCATCACTTCTTTGCTGCGATCTTTACTGCCATCGTCGACGAAAGTCAGGTCCCAGTCATAATCGACATCCTTCAGCGTTGCAAGGATTTGGTCGAACAACTCGGGAAGGTTTTTCTCTTCGTTATATACAGGCACTACAATAGATAATTTCATGAGCCTAATTATATACCGATTTTAGAACAATATTCCATCTTTTGAGGGTATAATTTTCCTCTATGAAAGCCAAAGAAGATAACAGCATTCTGGCAAACAAGAGAACTGAAGACAAAATTGACCTGGCTTTGCGTCCAACAACTCTGAATGATTTGATTGGGCAGCAAGGAGTTAAGGACAATCTTTTGATTCAAATTCAGGCTGCCAAAAATCGCGATGAAGCGCTTGAGCACGTTTTGTTTCACGGGCCTCCTGGTTTGGGGAAGACGACCTTAGCGCATATTTTAGCCTCAGAAATGGGTGTTAACATCAGGGTAACTTCCGGTCCGGCGATTGAACGTGCCGGCGATTTGGCTGCAATTTTGACCAACTTGCGAGCCGGGGATATTTTGTTCATCGACGAAATCCATCGACTTGGCAAAATGGTAGAAGAAATTCTCTACCCGGCAATGGAAGATTACGCGCTTGATATTGTGATTGGCAAGGGTCCGGCGGCGAAATCGGTTCGGCTTAAGTTGCCACGCTTTACCGTCGTAGGCGCAACAACGCGTTTGGCTTTGTTGTCAGCTCCGTTGCGGGCTCGCTTTGGCGCGGTCTATCGGATGGATTATTATGATCAGGAATCGCTTGCCTCGATTGTTCGCCGAGGCGCAACTATGCTGAATACTCCCTTTGAAGAGGACGGAATTCAAGAAATCGCCCGTCGAGCGAGAGGAACACCGCGGATTGCTCTGCGCCTTCTGCGCCGTGTCCGCGATTTTGCCGATGTTCGTGCGGATGGGATGATTACGCATTCGGTTGCCCAGGAGGGGCTTGGTATGCTCAGCATTGACCCCTTGGGTTTGGACGAGATGGACAGGCGCGTTTTGTTGGCAATCATCGATAAATATGATGGTGGGCCGGTCGGCTTGAACACAATTGCCGCATCGGTTAGTGAGGAATCTGAAACTATTATGGATGTGGTCGAGCCATATCTTTTGCAGCTGGGCTTCCTCGATCGAACTGCCCAGGGGCGGGTTGCCACTCAATTGGCTTATCAACATTTCGGTCGGGTTTTTCAACCAAAAACTAATTCACAAGCAAGCTTATTTGAAGAATGAAAACTGAAGAATTTTTTTACGATTTGCCTGAGCGTTTCATTGCTCAGTTTCCGGCTGAACCGCGGGACCACTCCAAACTTTTGGTGCTGGACCGAGAGAGCGGCGAACTTGAATTTCGCCATTTTTACGACATTATTGACTATTTGAAACCGGGTGATCTCTTAGTTGTCAATGAGACTCGCGTAATTCCTGCCCGACTATTTGGAAGCAAACTGCCGGGAAGTGGCAAGATTGAAATTTTGCTGCTGAATAAGGTGAATGATTTCGACTGGGAATGTTTGGTCGGGGGCAGTGGAATGAAAGAAGGGCGAAAATTCGCAATTGAAAAAGGTCCCTTAGGCGAAGTTGTCAAAGTTTTGGACGGTTCCAAGCGCTTAGTGCGTTTTGGCGAACCGATTGAAAACTATTTTGAGGAGGCCGGGCACACCCCCTTACCGCCTTATATTCACAGTTATGGTGGGGATCCGGAACGCTATCAAACGGTCTATAACCATAAACCGGGCTCAGCGGCTGCACCGACAGCCGGTTTGCACTTTACACCGGAATTGTTGGCTAAAATTGAAGCCAAAGGGATAAAGCTGGTGAAGATTGAACTTAAAGTCGGTTTGGATACCTTCGCTCCGGTTACGGAAGAAAACGCAGAAGAGCATCTGATTCACAAAGAATGGTGCAGTTTGAGCGAAGAGGTAGCTGCCAGGATTCGAGAGACGAAAGCCAATGGCGGCAGGGTGATTGCGGTTGGTACAACCAGCGTCCGGACGCTTGAGAGCGCTTCCCAAACTGGGGAGTGCAAAGCCTTTGAAGGCGATACCGGGCTGTTTATCATCCCCGGTTATCAGTTTAAATGTGTCGATCTGATGATTACCAATTTTCATTTACCGAAATCGACCTTGTTGATGTTGGTAAGTGCCTTTGCCGGTAAAGAAAAAATTATGCAGGCATACGAAAGTGCCAAAGAGCATGACTATCGCTTTTTCTCTTTTGGTGATGCAATGTTGATAAAATAATTTTCTTGAATAAGCCCTAAAATGACTTTTTAAAAATAGGGTATAAAGAGAGAAACCGTTTCCATGTCATCAAAAAATAATGGTGGCGAGAAAGGAATTAGAATGCGAAATAAGAAAATTTACCTAATTGTTACACTTTTCTTAGTGATAAACTTGCTTTCTGCTTGCAGCAAACCAAAAGAACCAACCCCAACACCCGATTTGAGCGATTTACTCATTATTTCAAACTGGATTAATGAACCGCTTCGGGTGACGGAATCTGATTTGACGCTTGAGGTGATTCATGTTTCACAAAAAGGAGATGATCTGACTGTTAGAGTGAGATTCCCACTTCAAGACTGGCGAAATTGGTATGTCAGCAAGGTGGGGCTTTCTGTCGAGGGCGGTGAGGTCTATTACAACACCGCAAGCACCCGGTTTTACGAGAGGCTCTACCAAAAAGACCTCAACAGCTATTGCTTGTATCAACCTGAGTATAACGAAATTGAGCGCTGTCTGGAAACAAAACCGGATGCCACATATCAAATTGATGAAATCATCTTTAAGGATGTTCCAAGTGATTTGTCAGGCAAGCGTCTTGAGTTTGAGGTAATCGAACTTTCAACGCAAATCTTTGAAACGAGCGACTGTGAACAATACCGGATGCCTTATATGCAGTCGGTATTGAATGAAACCTATCCCGGGCTTGCACTTGAGTGTTCTGCCGGTCAGCCGGTAATCTCAGAGGCTTCCGGTTTTGCTTCGGACGAAGCAGCACAAGCCGCACTTCAGGCATTGATAAAAGA
>CAYVOY010000038.1:298-3540 GCA_964453395.1 uncultured Anaerolineaceae bacterium | reverse complement strand
AGCCGGTAGTGGCTCGATGCAAGGTCCGTGGACGTTTGAGTTTTCAAAGCCTTAGCAAAAATTGACCCCGGGAATTCTAAATTTCCGGGGTTTTTTCTCAAATTCAATATAATTTAATTTTATTCTTATAACAATCCCTTAAACTTAGCTTTGGAACATTAGTTGCAACAGCTATAGGAGCTGTTGAACACAGGAAAAACAGAGGAAAAACACTATGATGCGTTTTGATAAATTTTCAGAGAGAGCGCAAGATGCCGCTGCGAGATCGGCAGAGATTATTCAGCGCTACGGCCATAATCAGGTCGACTCTGAGCATATCCTTCTCGCTTTAATTGAACAACCGGAGGGTTTTGTTAGCCAAATTCTGGAAGCCATGAATGTTGTTCCCGGTGAGATTGTTGATCGCCTGGATAACATTTTGCGAAATACTGCGAAAGCGAATATCTTCGGCGGACCGACCGGGCAAGTATTCTTAACCCCACGGGTTAAGATGGTTGTTGATTTGGCAAAGACTGAATCAACGCGAATGGGAGATGAATTCATCTCAACAGAGCATCTCTTTTTAGCCATCCTGGCTGAAAAGAACACTCAACTTTCGCGTATGCTAGAGGAATTCGGGCTGAATCGCAATGCTGTTTTGGATACAATCAATGAGCTGCGTGGTGGTACGCGCACAGCAGGCAAAAAAGGAAAATACGAGAGTTCCTATAAGACCTTAGAGAAATACTCCCGCAATCTAACCCAGGCCGCACGCGATGGAAAGCTCGATCCGGTTTATGGTCGTGAACCCGAAATTATGCGCCTGATTCAAGTCCTCTCGCGTCGAACGAAGAACAACCCGGTTTTGATTGGCGAAGCAGGTGTCGGGAAGACCGCCATTGTTGAAGGCTTGGCACAAAAAATTGCCAATGACGAAGTGCCCGAAATTTTAGCGAATAAATTAGTTTACTCGCTTGATTTAGGCGCGATGGTCGCCGGAACACGCTTTAGAGGCGAATTTGAGGAAAGGCTCAAAAATTCGATTGAAGAAATTCAGGAATCAGACGGCGAAGTAATTCTCTTTATCGACGAATTGCACAATGTTGTTGGTGCCGGTGCAGCTCAAGGCACGATGGATGCCTCAAACATGCTCAAACCTGCCTTGGCACGTGGCGATTTGCAATGTATTGGTGCGACGACGAATGACGAATATCACAAATACATTGAGAAAGATGCCGCGCTTGAACGCCGTTTTGCACCGATTTATGTAGAAGAACCAACTATTGAAGATACCGTTCGGATGCTTAAAAGCTTGCGCGACCGCTATGAAGCTCATCACAAGGTCAAACTCTCGGATGAAGCTTTGGAATCGGCTGCCAGACTTTCAGCACGTTATATGACCGGTAGAAAATTGCCCGACAAGGCAATTGACTTGATGGATGAAGCCGCCGCGAAACTGCGCGTAGCTTTATATTCTTTGCCTGACGAACTTAAACATGACCGAAAGGAAATAGAACGTCTTTTGAGTGAAGAAGAAAAGGCAAGCCTTGACCGTGAATATGAATTGGCGGTAAAACTTAAGGCACAACGTTTGCAATTGGAAGAATCTTTCAACGAGCGTCAGTCTCGTTGGGAGGCTGAAAACAAACTGGACGATGTTGTCGATTCCGATGATATCGCAGATGTGATTAATCAGTGGACCGGCATTCCGACGACTCAATTACTTGAGTCGGAAACCCGGAAATTACTTCATATGGAAGAACGTTTGCATGAACGAATTATCGGTCAGGACGAGGCAATTAAAGCGGTCTCAGATGCTATCCGACGAGCTCGTTCCGGTTTGAAAGACCCGAGCCGGCCAATTGGTTCTTTCATTTTTATTGGGCCTTCCGGTGTCGGTAAGACCGAACTGGCAAAAGCCTTGGCAGAATTTTTGTTTGACGACGAAGACGCTATGGTTCGCCTGGACATGAGCGAGTATCGTGAGCAACACACCGCCTCACGCCTCTTTGGTGCTCCTCCTGGATACGTTGGCTATGAAGAAGGCGGTCAATTGACCGAAGCTGTTCGCAGGCGCCCTTATCGGGTAATCCTCTTCGATGAAATCGAGAAGGCCCATCCTGAAGTTTGGAATGCGCTCTTACAGATTCTTGATGACGGTCGATTGACGGATGGTCAGGGCAGATTGGTTGACTTTAGGAATACCGTCTTGATTATGACCAGTAACTTGGGTACGGAATTTATCCGAAAAGGTGGCGCGCTTGGCTTCCTGGCAGATAACGACGATTCTCCTGAAGTTAAGGATTCTCAGGAAAAAATCGAAAAAGCCTTGAAAGAAGCCTTCAGACCGGAATTTTTGAACCGAATTGACGATATCATCACTTTCACATCGCTTTCTAAGGATGATGTGGCGAAAATTGTCGATTTGCAGGTCAATGAAATTTATGGCCGTTTGAGCAATTATGGCGTTCGACTGGTTATTGATGAAAGCGCCAGACGCTGGTTAGCTGAGCAAGGTTATGACCCGATGATGGGCGCCAGACCGTTGCAGCGGACTTTGCAGAAATTTGTTGAGAGCAAACTTGCAATCAAATTATTGGAAGGCGAGTTTAAAGCCGGCGATGTTGTCAGAGTGAGCAAAGAGGATGATAAATCCGAGTTGGTTTTCACTCTCGATCAAAGTGGCGATGCTTCTGTGCCAATGGAAGAAATCGCTCAGGATGAACAAGCTTAGATAAATGAAATAAATGCCTGCTTCGAATGATTCTCTCACCCGATTAATCCGCGAAAGTGCTCTGTTTAGTGCTTTAGCAGATGAGGACCTGCCCGGTATCGCGGAAGTTTTGATTGAAGTTGAACTTCCAGATGATGAGGATTTATTCGAAGAAGGCGAAGAAATTGATGGACTCTTCCTGGTTGAATCCGGCAAATTAGTTGGTTTTGACCGGGAAGGATACATCAGAAATCGCTACCAAAGGGGAGATCTGATCGGTTTAGAATCAAGTAAGGCTAAATTTTACAGGTCAGAAACTGTCAGGACTCAGAAAAACAGCCGGGTTTGGTTTATTCCGGGAGAAATCATTGCTCAATTAGGCAGAGAACGCCCGGAATTCGCAGAAACACTGACGGTTTTAGCCAATAGTCAGGAACTGGTCGGGCGACTTTATTTGCCCTGGTTGGAAGGTGATGAAAGAGTTAGCCTAATCAGTCGCAAGCATCCGATTTTTTTATTGTGGGCGGTTTTGCCACCGCGTTTAGTATTT
>CAYVOY010000038.1:0-288 GCA_964453395.1 uncultured Anaerolineaceae bacterium | reverse complement strand
TCGCTTTGATTTTTTGGCAGGCTCAAATCCAGTTTTGGGCAATTATTGGGATGCTTCTCGCCTTTTTTGTTTGCGGACTCTGGCTTGCCTGGAACATCAACAACTGGGCAAATGATTTCTACTTGATTACCTCAAAACGAATGGTTTGGGTCGAACGAGTTTCCGGCTTCTATGAGAGCAGGCAGGAAGCTCCCCTGGGAACGCTGATTTCAGTTGGGGTTGCCACAAATCACGCCGGAGCATTTTTCGGTTATTCGGATGTGCTTGTGCGTACCTACTATGGAGATG
>CAYVOY010000037.1:5274-10926 GCA_964453395.1 uncultured Anaerolineaceae bacterium | reverse complement strand
CGGAAGACGGAACTGAGCTACAACGTTTTGTGGTTAATCCTGAAGGCATAAGGGCAGACTTAATAGAATTACGTGCCGAGGGTTTGAATGCACAAGAATATGCCCACCCCGCTAAGTTTGATTTGACATTTTGGAAAATTTCTCCGACTAATCAGGATTTGGAAATAGTTAGGAATCTTAGAGAAAACATCAAAGTAATAGAGGTTGAAGAACAACTTATAGAAAACCGACCGGTGTTAGTGTTTACCATCGAATATGGCTCTGGCACCACCGGTGGTAAAGGAGCCCTGTTTTCTGAAAATTCCGGTTATATCGGAAAAATTGAAAAATACATTTACGATCTTGGAAGTGGAAACAGGATTGAAAAACAGGATCGATTTATTAAAGAAGGAGGTGACCTCACACAGATGAGCACAGTTAAACTCAAAGTGTCTCAAGTCTCAGACTTAACAAGCGAACTAAAAGAAGAAATAGACCTTGCTAAAAGAGAGCTCGATTTCTATATAGAACTTTTTGATATAGATTGAAAGCGTGAAGAGTAAATTGAACCATAAAAATGAGCTACTAAAAGGAGTAATGATGAAAAAGTTTCGAATAATTATATCTATCCTATGCGTCCTGATGCTTTTTGCATCGGTAACAGTTGTCTCTGCTGCTTCTTTGCATTCTAAAGGAAGAAGTAATTGTCCTACAGTTCCACCAACCGGCGGAACAACTTGTGGTTGTAAAGTAAAGGACGGCGTTTCCGGATTGTTTTGCCGTTCCGATGGAAAAGTAGGGAATTACACAAGTTCTTGCAGTTTGGTCGATTACTGGGATTGTCCAGGTAATACTTGCCATTGCGCCGCTTTAATGACCCCCGACCATTGTTGTGCGGATTGGGGTGATTGCAGACCTGGCGAGTAATATAATTTAGGAATTTACCATTCAGCAAAGAAAGGAGCACTGCTGGTGGCACTATTGTCACCCGCAGTGTGTTAGGCGAACAAAGATGATAAACAAATTCGGAAAGAAATTATTTGTAGCAATTATTTCATTGATTTTGGTTTCCTGTTCAAGGCAGGCATATGAATCTAAATCCACTTCTACTACTTCAAGTGATGTTCCCTCCCCTTCGGTCGAAATCACCTTACAGACTAGTACAGTAGATGAAAGTGCTTTTCAAAATTCGACGTTGGCTACGCAAGTTCCAACATACACGTTCGAAAACCCAGCGACAAGCTATGAAGAAGTAGTTGATCTGCTGAGGTTAATTCAACTCAACTTTCTCAATCAAATAAAAGAACCAGGTTGGTATAGTAATGGCTTTGATTATGGCGATAATCAAGCCTGGGTCTATGTTTCTGACCCAACAACCAAGCACATTAGTCAAATATTTACAACCATATCATACTTAAATTATTCAAATCCATTAGGCGATGTGGCTGCTCGCAGTATTATGCTTGAAGATGGCAAACAAGCCTATTTTGGGTTAAACGACACGCGTTCAGATACCAAAATAGGAGATGAAAAGATAACAAATCCAAATGAACCGCTTTCGCTGGACCCTAAAGAGACCTTGTCAATTATTCGGGATTATGGCGATTTCGATGCATTCACCAATACATTTCTAAACTGGTATATAGAATTGATGATTGAATATCTGGAGCCCGGATTTAATCCTGGTATTGAATCTGCCACTTATTCTGCCTGGTTCACCGGTTCCGATAATGAAGAGCTTATTATTGAGCAGGTTGCGAGTGGGAATTTATGGCGAAAAGATGATCATAGTTCACAAATTATCAAAAAAGCCACAACCCAGTATAGGTTTAACTGGAAAGAGGCTTCTTTGTTATCTGTAAAATCCGATTTACGTTATTCAGACGAGACATCTGGAGAGACATCCTGGAGTTCTTTCGACTTGGATCGTTATGTGTTAAACCGTTTTGACGACTTACCACCAAAAACACAAGTTCTCTATGACGATGCCAAGGCTAAGCTTTTAGCAGAGTATGCCAAATAAGGATTAAATTAAAGGGAAACTATGAAAAAAACTTTACTAATTTTAGTTCTGTGCCTGGTTGCAGTGCTGAGCGGCTGCCAACGCGATGTTTACCAAGAGCCAACGCCAAGCTTAGGTTTGCCGCAAGTTTCAACGTCTATTTCAAACGACGAGGCGGGAATAGCTAATGAACCAGCAATTAATGAGCCAATTGAAATTGAACCTGAGGCGGAAGAAGGCAAAGGATTGGAACTCCTTTACACTGCTGAAAATCCTGCCATAAGTGACGAAGAAGTAAATCAACTATTAAGAGTTGTTCAGCAGAGATACCTTGAAGGCATTGATAAAATCGGTTGGTATGCTTCTTATAGCATGGATAGAGAAACTGGGATGTGGTTACATATCGCTGATCCTGTCTCGAAGCGTATTGACCAGCTGATAAGTCTTAGCTCGGTTATTAATTATTCCAATCCATTGGGAGATCTGCCTGTTTTATCAATCCTTCTCAACGATGGAAAAAACGCTTATTTCAGCATAAATGAAGCGAGAGACGACACTTTTGTTTCTGAAATCGAACACTTCCCCAGAAATGAAGTCTATTATCTCAGTAAGAGTTTACCGATGTATTTCTTCCAAGTTGATTCTTTTTACTTGAGTGCCCACCTCGATACATCCACCAACACCGATGTCTCTAACCGGGATTTAATTTCAGACGATGCTGCCAGTCCTATCCTTAATCAAAAAGCCTGGATTTTTCAGGAAGGTGAGCGTCAAATTTTACAAATCGAGAAACATTGGACTGGTCTGGAAGTTGTACAAGAGCAATCCGGTGATGTAAAAACCATTGAGCAGTTTAGCCGGGGTAAATATGATTGGCAAAGCGGGGAGTGGCTTTATGAATATGACCAGTATATCTATGATAATGGAACCAAAAGCGAATACACAATGACCGAAGAAGATTTTGGTAGATACAAGTATCAATACTACGAAAACCTTCCAGCTGAAATACAAGCCCTCTATGACGATGCCAGGGAAAAAGTCATGGCAGAATATGCCAAACAAGGGATAAATTAAAGGAAAACTATGGAAAGAAAAGCATCAATCTGGCGCGAGGAATTCAGACGGGCGCTCAATCCTAAGCGGCTGGGCTTGCTTTTGCTCCTCTCCGCCATCATTCTCTATATTGGTTGGACCGGCTTGCAAGACCGCGTTCCCTACGAACGGTCTTTTATCGACAATTGGTATGGAATTTATAATGACAGTTTTTACCCCCAGTTGCTGGCGTTGATTGCCGCCTTCCCTTTTGCCGATTCGCTCGTTTTGGACCGCAAGCAAGGCTACCTAAACCAGGTCTTGGCGCGCACGCCTTATCGCAAGTATCTCAAAGCCAAGGCAGTGGTAAATGCTTTGGTCGGCGGACTTGTCGCTGTTATGCCGCTCTTGCTGACTTACCTGCTCAGCAGCCTGCTAACCGGCAACCCGCTGAATCATCCTTCGGTTGACCAAATGGCTTTGCGTCCTTATTCTGGATTTTTACGAGAGCTTTATTTTAATCAGCCGGATGGTTTCATTTGGTTGGTTTTGGGGTTGTGCTTTTTGATAGGGGCGAGTTCTGCCAGTTTGGGTTTAGCAGCCAGTTTGTTGGTCAACAACCGCTTTTTTGCGCTTGGCTTGCCGTTGGTGCTTTTCAACGTTTTGCAATATTTTGCCGAACGCACGCGCATTTTGCCCGACTTCCTCTCGCCCAGTTATAGCTTGCTCAATAAATCCTATTCTGATATTCAGCTAATTCAAACGCCTCAAGAAATACCCAAACTATTCATACTACCGGGGTTGGTTTTTCTCTTAGCGATCCTTGGTTTTGTTTTCTTGGGTAAGCGTGAGATGGTTACCGAAAATAAAACAATTTTCGAAAGTTTCAAATCAAAATCGGAACCAAAAGCAAAAGCCATCAATGCCAAAGTGGTAAATTTGAAAGCGGGTAAGTTCCCTGCACGGTTTTACAGCCTTTTCAAACGAAGTTTTAAACCAGCTTATCTGTTGATTTTGGTTTTGATAATTTTTGGAACCGGCTTTTTCTTTTCACGCTTTTTGAGCAATCAAGGAGATCTTTCCCTGATCTTGGGAGTAACCGGGGATAATTTGGTCAACGCTTGGGATGTTGTTTTCATTGCTCTGGGCAACCCTTGGGTGATGAGCCTTTTAATTGCCAATTCTTATCTCATTTTTGTCAGTAGCCTTCAACCTGAAACCGGTTTTGGCCAAATTTCTCTTTTCCGGCTCGGTTCACGTAAGAAAAATTGGCTTATCCAAATCCTTTACCTTTTTTTCAGTGCAGTTTTTTACGTCTTTGTTGTCATGCTTGGGCTCTATCTTGTCGGAATCATAAACGGTTACCCACCTGCCAGTCAATGGAGTGCGACGACCGCTTTTGGGGGCACCTGGGTTAATATTCCGCATTGGCTGCCTCATGAGACGAGCCTCGCCGGTGGGCTGGCGATGATTTTTGTTTTGCTTAGCCTGGGATTTTTTGCTATGGGTTTGATGATTTACACAATTAACACCATAGTCAACCGGCGGTTAATTGGCTATTTAATAGTTGAGTTGTTTTTGCTTTCAAGCATCGGCCTGGCACATGGCTTGATCCATAAAGCCGCCTGGTTGCAAGCACTTCCGCTAATCCAAAACCTTTTGCTGAGTCTCACCCCATATGGCGGGCGGGAAATTGGGATGATCTGGCAACCTTACATTTACTGGTTGCTCGTGTTGGTAATTTTGATTCCACTCAGTCTCTATTTCTATCGCAAACAAGATTTTGCGGTCAAAACCGATGAAGAATAAGGAAAAAATATGACAGACCAAGTTGTTCAAGCAAAAAATATTTGTAAAACTTTCAAAAATAACGCTGTGCTCAAAAATGTCAGCTTCAGCGCAAACAAAGGCGAGATTATCGCTATCTGTGGCAAAAATGGTAGTGGCAAAACCGTTTTCGTCCGGATTTTATGTGGATTGATGAAAGCTGACAGTGGCGAAGTGCAAGTTTTTGGCGATCAAATCGGAAAAAGCCGAGAATTCCCACAATCTACCGGAATACATTTCGAGAGCTCGGGTTTGTTGCTTTCGGAAAACGGTTTTGAAAACCTGTATCTTCTTTCCTTAATAAACGGATTGGCGGATACAAAAGCGATTCGGGAAATGATTAGCAAAGTCGGATTAGACCCGGATGACCGCCGGCCTGTCAGTGCTTATTCCACCGGAATGCGCCAGCGTTTGGGGATTGCCCAGGCTTTGATGGATAAGCCGGAGCTGATTTTGCTTGATGAGCCGGTCAATGGGCTGGACTTTGCCGGTCAGGAAGAATTCCGCAAGCTACTGCAGGGCTTGCGCAATGAAGGCAAAACCATCATCTTCACCAGTCATAATAAGGAAGAGATCGAACACCTCGCCGATCATGCTTACGAAATGGTCGATGGGCAATTGGCGCTCCTCAGTTGACATCCGCCCCAAACTATCCCCGGTTTCTTGTTCTCCGTTCTGTTTTATAATATTAGAACAGACTTGGGACTTCAGGTGTCTATATAACAAGAGGATAGCGAAGTCAAAGTGGAACATGTGTTGCCCGATGAGCGTCATTATTAGTGAAAAGAGAGAGCTATGATGAAATATAAAAG
>CAYVOY010000037.1:0-5174 GCA_964453395.1 uncultured Anaerolineaceae bacterium | reverse complement strand
CTTGAACCACGCTATTTTGCCATTTTTGACAAAACCGGATGGTATCGCTTTGACTTAGGGTTAATCGGTCGCGACGATCCAAACTCAAGCAAGAGCTTTTGGCTTCATTTTACGAATTTAGACGAGATGCGTTTTGATAGCTCCTTATCTATCGACGACTATCCCAGCCTTTACCCCGAAGGGAAATTGATGCTCATTTCCGCTTTCATTAATGGTATGGCTGGAAGCACAAGCTATGATTTTGAAAGCTGGGACTATCACTTTAATAAGCCTTTCGATTACAACCCGGATTTCCAGTTACCAGAACCAATTTTGGCAAATTATAATGCTTATATTCCTGACGATACGCCCTGTTCTCCACCTTTAGGCCATTGCTGGCTATATCGAGAGATTGACAATATTCAAAATCCTGTCCATGAAGATCGGGAAGTGAAGGATGTAAGCAGCTTCACAGGCTGGTTTGAAACTAAGAATGGCATTGAAAGCTTCGCCTTAAAAACAACGACAGATAGTTTAGGACTGTTGGTGCCAGACTCAGACACAAATAAACTTGCAACCAGGCGAACGAGCATACATTATTATGACCTGGAAAACGGTGGTTTTTTCTTAACAGAATTTTTATCAGACTATACCGATGGAACTTCCAGAGCCTACACCTGGGATGAGGCATATAATAAGGTTGAATGGTTTGAGCAACTGCCTGATCGGGTTCAAAAACTATACGATGAAGCCCTGCCGAAATTAGAAGAACTCTATGGAAGGAATTAGGTGGAAATTTGACACTTCCCATCGAACCGAGATTAAAAACCAGCTTTGGCCCGCCATCAAAACCCAAGCCTGGTCAGGTTTTCAATTCCGAAATTAAGCGCGCACTACGCTCGCGAGGTTTCCTGATTGCCCTCGTCATGGCATGCCTTTTGCTGATTGTCGGCTTGCGCTTCGCTTACCAACTGCCGAGTGAGCGTTCTTTTGTTGAGGAATGGTATGTCAGTTATACCCAAAGTTTTTATCACTTGATGCTGCCGCTGATTGCCTGTTTCCCCTTTGCCGATTCGCTGGTAACCGATCGCAAGCAGGGCTATCTGGAACGTTTGGCCGTGCGCGAACGCTTTGGCAAAGTAGTCTCAGCCAAATTTTCAGCAAACGCGCTTGCCGGTGGACTGGCAGCCTCAATTCCGCTTGTTTTGCTCTACGCCTTCACCAGCCTGACTAATCATAACCCCCTCAATCACCCCATTTTTAACACAATTTTCGCTCGTCCCTATGAAATTGCCGAAGTAACGCAGCTCTTCCATAACTCTCCTGACCTCTTCATTTTGCTTGTGATTGCGGTGGTTTTCATCGTTGCGGCAATTTTCGCCAGTCTTGGAATGGCGAGTACTTTGCTGGTAAATCAGCGTTTCGTTGCCTTCAGTCTGCCCTTCTTATTGGCGAATGCACTCCAATATTTCGCCGCTGACGCCAAGCTAATCCCCTGGTATTGGGCACCTTCCGAAGTTTTGCTTAAAGCGAATTTTTCAACTAACCACGATTTTGAGGCGATCAACGAAATCCCTTACCTCCTGATTTTGCCACTTTGTCTTATTTTACTGATTGGCTTGCTGATATTTTTCTTTGGCAAACGCAAACAGGTGCTCGAAAATTCTCTTAGCGAGAACCGCAAGCCAAAAGATGGTTTCGGTTTTTCCGAATTAGTTCCCTCCTGGTTACAAAACTTCCCGGTGAATGAAAAACGTTTGAAAAAAGGATCTGTTTTTGGTAACTATTTTCGCAATTTGCTCAATATTCACATTCAGCCAATTCGGATAGTCATGATTGTTCTAATTGTCGCCGTGCTGACGGTCGTCATGTTCGGATGGATGAAATTGCGCATGCCCATGTTCTTTGCGCCAGATTTGGTTGGCAAGCCACCCAATACCTGGGATCTCTATTTCATGACGATTGGCGACCCGTTAACTATGGCGCTTATCATCGCCAACCTTTTCCTTTTTATGATTAGCGACTTGCAACCGCAAAGTGCTTTTGGACAGTTGGCGGTCAAAAGGCTCGGTTCGCGAAAGCAAAGCTGGCTGGCGCACATTCTCTTCCTCTTTTTATCCTCAATCGCCTATAGCCTGATTGTCTTTTTGACCATGCACCTGACCGGTCGGCTTTTGGGTTTGCCCTTCTCGAGCCAATGGAGTGTCTATCGTAATTCTGCTGAGCACATTAACATTCCCTTTTTTCTGACGATTCCGAACACGCATTTCCAGGCGTTTTTGGCGGTTTTTGGGATGTCGACACTCGGTTTTTTTGCAATGAGCCTTTTGGTCTTGCTAATCAACACGCTCACGCAACGGCGTCTGATTGGATATTTGATGGTTGAAATTATGCTGATTGCCAGTTTGCCGCTTTCGTCAATTCTTTTGAATGTGCCGGTTGTTTTGCAATACCTGCCGATTATTCGCAATTTGGTAATGCGCTTTTACCCCTTTGTTTTTCGCAATCTTGACCAAGCTTGGCATTCTGTCTATGCCTGGCTGATTTGGCTGGCAATTTTGATCCCTGTCACCTGGCTTGCCTATCGCAAACAAGATTATCTCAGCCACCCCGACTATGATTAGAGGAATTTGAATATGACAACTATTCTTTCTGCAAAAAATATCAGTAAAGCCTTCAAAGGCAAGCAAGTTTTAGAAAATTTGGACTTTGAACTCGAAGAAAATCAAATTGTTGCCATTTGCGGCACTAATGGTAGTGGAAAATCGGTTTTTATGCGCATTCTCGCCGGTTTGGTTGTCCCCGATTCGGGAACAGTTACAGTTAATGGCATCCAACTGGGCGGAAAAGTGGAATTTCCAAGTTCAACCGGGGTGCATTTTGACAATTCCGGTTTGCTTTTAACCGAAACTGCAAAAAACAACTTGCTTTTACTGGCGATGGTGAGCAATACGGTCAGCAAAGAGCGGGTTGAAGAAGTGATTCGACTGGTTGGTTTGGATCCGAATGACAAACGGCTTGTACGCACCTATTCCACCGGAATGCGCCAGCGTTTGGGTATAGCGCAGGCATTGATGGAAGACCCCAGCCTTTTGATGTTAGACGAGCCGACCACCGGACTGGACTTCGCCGGGCAAGATTGGTTCCACGAGCTAATTTGGCAATTGCAAAAGGAAGGCAAAACCATTTTGATTACCAGCCATAGTAAGGAAGAAATTGCCAGCTTTTGCGATAAAGCTTACGAAATGGCCGGAGGGCAATTAGCGGTCCTCAGTTGACAGATGACCCCAACAATTAAATAGATAAGAACGAGGAAAAAAACATGGTGTATGGCTGGGTTTCTATAGCACCCGATGCGAAGCGAGCGGTGTAACCCGGTCGTCTGTTTCGCCAGATTCAGTCCGCCCTACGCGATGTATGGCTCATCTGTTTGTGCTCTTAAGGAAGGTGCGGGCGCCTTCCCTACGAAAAGATTTTTTTGCGCCCCGTTTCCCCTACGAGAGGTTTTTTCTGTTTCCTTTTTCCTTTTTCCTTTTTCCTGTTTCCTGAATCCCCTCTCCCGATTAGTTAAACAGATAACTGGTCATTGACACGGAGCCTAAGATGAAATCCTCGTTATAAACCGTGACCTTATCTTCCGGATCGGCGGCGCCGAGGATGTATAAAATCGGGTTGAAGTGGTCCGGGGTTGGGACGGCTAAGTTTGCGCTTTCTCCCAGACTCATATAATTGAGGACATTTTCATGGTTCCCATTCAGGATGTTATCCTTGATGTAGTCATCGAATTGATGTGCCCAATCAAAGCCCTTGTCGCGCATGCCCATATCGATTCTGCGAAGGTTGTGGACGATATTGCCGGTGCCAAAGAGGAGAACGCTTTGATCTCGCAAAGATTTCAGCTCTTTACCGATTTGGTAATGCGCTTCCGGAGGGGCAAAGGCATCGATACTGATTTGAAAGACGGGGATTTCCCTTTCGGGGTACATATGTACCAGAACCGACCAGGTGCCATGGTCAATACCCCAGCTGTTATCAAAGACACTGTCTTTGCTGATTAAGTTTTTTGCAACTCTGGCAAGCTTTGGATTGCCGGGAGCATTATAAATAATCTCGTAGAGCGCTTTGGGGAAGCCGTACATGTCGTAGATGGTTTTCGGGTTTTCTTCGTCCATGATTTTGGTACCCTTGGTGAACCAATGGGCCGAGATGGATACGATGGCTTCCGGTTTGGGGATCGCTTTCGCCATCTCTTTCCAATTTCTGGTGAATTGATTGTCTTCTATTGCATTCATAGGGGAGCCATGGCCTACGAAAATCATTGGCATTTTGGACATATTGTGCCTTCTTTATTGTTTTGTTGTTTGCATCTCATTGATTGTTTTTACCTCTGATAAGGCAGTCTTTCGATCCGACGCAAAAGTCGGAATTTATCTGTATTTTACTACGAAAATTTGGCATTTAAAAATGTTTATGAAAAGAGGGGGAAATGGAAAGGTTTTTTGTGTACGGTTGGGTTTCAACCCAGCCTTTATATATTGCTAAAAAAGTTAATAATTGTGCTTCTAACCGGTTTAGGAGGGGTTGAAACCCCTCCCTACGAAATTCTATGCCGTCAGAGAAGCACGAAGTAAATATCTTTTCGGTTTTTGCAAGGAAGTGCGTGGAATGCTTTCTACAAAGTGAATCCGCATGATTTTCATGCTTGCGCTTAACGTCGTTCCAATTTCGTGGATTGCCTTTTTTATGCTCTCATGAATTGCATCTTCTTCTGCAACGATGAAAGCATGAACTTCGTCAGAGCCGCCGGAACCGACAGGCACGCCGCAAATCACAAACTCGAGAACGCCTGCGATGTTGCTGTAGAAGGTTTCAATATTATCAGGCGCAACTTTTTTGCCCGTGGAGAGGACTATGCTGTCTTTAACGCGTCCGGTAATATGGTAAAAACCCTTTTCGTCGACAACCGCAGTGTCGCCGGTTAAAAACCAACCATCGTCAAAGGCAGCGGCGGTCGATTCGGCATCATTGTAATAGCCCTTCATCATATAGGGCGATTTGATCAGGATTTCACCTGAATCACTGAGCTTTACCGAAACGTCGGGGTATGGTTGGCCGCATGAGTCAGTCGTGATGTTGTGGCGCAAATTTCCAAGTGTCGGAATATTGGTTTCGGTTGCGCCATAAGTTATCAAAAC
>CAYVOY010000036.1:0-10933 GCA_964453395.1 uncultured Anaerolineaceae bacterium | reverse complement strand
GACCAGCTACCGGTAACGATATAATCAGCCACGCCGTTGACCATCAGGTTCATTGGGATAGCAGCAAATTGCAAAGTTGCTCCGCCTTGAATGAAGAGCACTTTGTAATTATCCGGGATGTTCATAAGCTCGCGAAGGTCGGCTTCGGCTTCGTCATAAATGCCCTGGAAAACCTTGGAACGATGGCTCATTTCCATCACAGACATGCCGGAACCACGATAGTTCATCATTTCGTCGCGAACTTCTTCGAGAACCGGAACGGGGAGGGTGCTGGGACCAGCAGAGAAGTTGTAGATACGGTCGTACTTAGACATAAAAAACTCTCCTTTTTGTTTTAAACATCGTAATATTCAACACCTTTCGGTGCGATTTCATCGCCCTCTGATTTGGGCATTATATTCTAATGAAATCCTAACCCCCAAACCCATTTCGGTCAAGGGATGGACCTGTTTATTTTACCATCGATGAATCATTAAGCAGATTGAGAAAGTAAGTTTTAACCGTCCGCTATGGTAAAATCATTTCACACTTGTGTTTGGATTTTTTACAATAAATTAATAAGGAATTTCTGATGAAAGTTGATAAAAAAACCTCGACTAAACAAGCTTCCAAGCCTAAAGACTGGAAGAACTTCTTTATCCCCTTAATAATTTTTGTTCTTGCATTATCCATTCGCATTATTGGTCTAAAATTCGATTTTCCCCTTTTTACCCACCCGGATGAGAATTTCTTGATGAGCCCGTTAATAGAAATGAGTGCTAAACAAACCCTCGATCCGGGAACCTATGTATATCCGGCCTTTCCAAGCTTCTATTCCAACTTTTTCCTCATGAACATTTTGAGCTTTTTAAAATTCGGCATGAATTATAGCTGGGTATATTGGCAAGACCCATTTTTCTTTTTCACTGCCGCAAGATGGATGACCGCTATTCAAGGGGCTTTAATTCCAGTTATTGCCTTTTTAATTGGAAAAAAATTTAAAAATAATCCCTTCGCCTTTGCATCAGCCTTATTGTTTACCTTTTATCCTCCTTTCGTTCTGCATTCTCATTACGTAACGGTTGATATACCACTAACGCTTTATATTTTGCTTGTCTTGCTTTTCACAATAAATTATCTTACGACGGATAAGAAATTTTGGCTAATCCTGGCATCCGTGATGGCAACAATCGCCACCTTAGAAAAATATCCCGGCCTTCTTTCTATTGGAATTATCCTGGTAGCGATTGGAATCAAGGCTTTCAAAAAAGATGAGCAAGGCAATCAGCTCGGATGGAAGTTTTTCTTCAAAACGACCAGCACAAGCGCCCTAGTCTGCATTTTGTCTGTCTTGGTTTTAGCACCTCAACTTTTGATTCATTTTGACCTCGCCTGGAAACAAATTGTGAACGAAGCAAGACCTACCCACCTCGGTGCTGACGGACTCGGTTGGGGAGGGAACATCCTCTATTATTTTAAAGATTTTTATCAAAATTCAGGTTTACTCATCTTTATTTTAGTTGTAATTGGGCTTGTTGCCATAGTTTTGATGAAAGATCCCAGCTATTTGCTTCTTTTGTTTGGCATTGGCTATTGGATAGCTCTCAGTGTCCTCGCTCTTCATCATAGCCGTTGGTCTTTGCCAATGATTATAAGTCCGCTATTCCTTGCGGCTTTTGGTGTGGCAAAAATTTGGCAGTTATCAGGAAAGAAAAAAGTAGCCCGAATAATCGCTGTGGTTGCCTTTACAATTGTTTTATTGCCTTTCGTCCTCAAGGGCATAAATACTTCCGTTATGCTTACATGGAAGGATACGCGCAACATTGCTTTAAATTACATGGAAAACCATGGGATTGATGAAGAAAATACAATTTCAGAAGGCTACACCCCCCATTTACCCAACAGCAAAAACGATATCTATTCTTTTAACATCATTGAACCGAAAGAGAAAAAATACATTGTATTTTCATCACAGATGGGAGACAGATATGCAGCCGAACCCGAGCGTTACGTTCGAGAAAATGCTTTTTATGAAACTGTCAGAAGCAAGCTTGAACTCGTTCATGAATTTCATCCCGACCCGGAACCGGTGACTCTAACTGAACACATTCAAGTGATCCTTGAATATCTGAACCGGCAAATATCGAAAAGCGAATCGCAATTCACCAGGGGCCCAAAACTGGACATATACAAGCTTCCTGAAAATTGAGAATATGGATATTTATATTCCGCTGCTCTAATCTCTTGCTCCGGCTTGAGCACATTCAAAAGCATCGCCTCGAAGTGTTTCAACCGCATGATTCATAACCGGCAAGAAGACTCCCAAACACTCCAAAGCCGCTTTTGGGCTGCCCGGTAGATTGATGATCAAAGTCTTTCCACGAATTCCTGCAGTCGCTCGTGAGAGCATTGCCAGGGGAGTAATCTCCATACTCTTTGCTCGAATTGCTTCTGAGATTCCGGGAGCCTGTTTTTCGATCACAGCCTGGGTTGCTTCGGGTGTCACATCGCGAGGAGCAAAACCCGTCCCACCGGTTGTGAAAACCAAATCCAGCCCCTGCTCGCAATAGCCGAGCAATTTAGCGCGAATTTCCTCAAATTCATCCGGAACAATCTCCTGACTCAGAACCTGAGCCTTGCCTTCCAATGCCTCTGCCAAAGCCGGACCCGACAAGTCCTCCCTTTCCCCGGTCGAGCCTTTATCGCTGACAGTCAATATGGCTACGCGCAGTGTTGGAATAATTTGGATGTCTTGCCCAGGTTTAACAATCCCTTCCTTAATTACGATGCCAAAAATCCCTTCCCGTGGCATGACGCAATCACCTACCTGCCGAAAGACCTGACAATGGCGATGACATTCTTTCCCGATCTGAGTGATTTCCAAAACCGCGTCACCAAGTTGCAACTGCGTACCAATCGGCAAATGCCAAAGGTCAATCCCCTCAGTTGTGATATTTTCAGCAAAAATCCCGGGTCTCAATTCCACTGTAGCCGAATTTCGCATTTTGCCAAAGCTGGTTAAATCCAGCAAACTGACCTGTCTGTGCCAGTTTCCGGCATGGGCATCTCCAACGATCCCATGGTCGATTTTTAGTTCAATCTGCTCGACGGCATGCTTAATCGTGCCTTTTTTCTCACTGATATTCAAAGAAACAACACTTGCCACTTAGCCTCCAATCCTGCTCATATTACGACTCTCCAAGCAGTCTTCATCAAATTTATGTCGGGCGGGTTTATCCCAAATCGCCTTACGGATCGTTTCTTTCACCGCTTCTTTGCCTTCTGATATCGCCGCTTGCATCGATATTTCAGAATCTTTTCCAAGGCAAGTGCGCAAATTTCCATCGCTCATAATCCGGATTCGGTTGCAATCACCACAGAATCTATGCGAAATCGGGCTGATAAACCCGACTCTACCCAGTGCTCCGGCGAATGTATAATCTGAAGATGGTTGTCCATGCATTCGCGGAGGCAGAGCCTCAAGCCAGGGGCGCGCTTTGATTAACTCCTGATTGTTTATCCGCAAGTTATGACTGGCGTTGCCACAACCAATCGGCATGTATTCAATAAAGCGAACGTCAATCTTAGCCTTGCTGGTCAATGCGATGAAATCATCCACTTCGTTGTCATTAATCCCACGCATCAATACGCAGTTAATCTTTATCGGTAAAAATCCGAGTTCGGTAGCAATTTGGATGCTATCCAAAACCTTTTGCAAACTACCGCCGGTCAATTTTTCAAAAACTTCCGCTTTTAGTGAGTCCATGCTGATATTCAGACGCATCAAACCGGCATCTTTCAAATCTTTTGCCATTCCGCTAAACATTTGGCCATTCGTCGTCATGGAAAGGTCTTCCAAACCGGGCAATTTGGCAATTCCGCGCACAATTTCTACGATATCTTTGCGCAAAGTCGGCTCACCACCGGTCAGCCGCACACGTTTAACCCCCAAATCAACGCAAGCTTCGGTCAGCATAATCAGTTCATCGCTGCTGAGCTCTTTCGTTTTGGGGCAAATCCCTTCGTCAAAACGGCAATATGCGCAACGCAAGGTGCAGCGATCGGTCAACGAGAGACGCAGGTAATCTATTTGCCTGCCATATGAATCTTTCAAATTGTTATCTCCTCACGATTGAAAACGCCGGACTTTCCCCCGCTCTTATGTTCCAATTTGATTTCACCGATGATCATGCCGCGGTCCACCGCCTTGCACATGTCATAAATCGTCAGCGCAGCAAGGCTGACCGCAGTCAAGGCTTCCATTTCGACACCGGTGTTATAAGTTGTTTTCGTTTCAGCGGTAATTTTCAAACTTTCTTCATCGACGAATTCAAAATCGATTTTCACCGAAGTCAGGGGCAAGGGATGGCAAAGCGGGATTAATTCGGAGGTTTTCTTGGCAGCCATAATACCAGCCACGCGTGCAACCGCCAGCGCATCCCCTTTTTTCACTTCGCCTGAGCGAATCAGGTTGAGCGTTTCAGGCTGCATTTTGACCGTGCCGCTGGCAATCGCCACTCGTTCAGTTTGCGATTTTTGGCTGATATCAACGATATGCGCTTGTCCTTTATCATCAAGATGTGTCATTTTCATAAGCGACTCAAGCCCGGATTCCTTTTCTGGATTGCTATCTTTTGAATCAAACTCTTTGGATTTTTTCTGATAAGTCCATTTTATTTATTCAATTAATCCGGTTCGCTCTATTGTACTCAATTAATGAATAGTTGCGCAAATTTTGTCAATATTTTGGTTTAGTGGATGGAAATCAGGGGTTAAGGAGCAGGGAGAAGGCTGATGTTTATTTCTCCGGCCATGGATATTTGTACAAATAACCTCTGCACGGACAGACACACACCACTCGCTTCGCATCGGGTGCTATAGAGGCACTGTCCCGTACGGATTTACAATAATATTTAACTCTATACTACATATCTCATACACTGAGCTTGATCTCCCAAATCTTCCAATGATTTTCTTCTCTGATTAATTGAATCATATACCGGCTTAAATCACCGTTTGGACTGCCCCAGAATCCCCCTTCATAAAAAAGCTGCAATGTTACTGTAAGTTCTTGGCAATCTTCAGACAGTGGCTCTTGGTTTGCGCAGTTTACAGCATCTGAAATCTCGACGACAGGAAAAACCAATCGCCCATAGACAGGAAATTGATCTATATCTAATTCAAGCTGTTCCCTTACCGGTGAATCAGTTGCGAGTAAACGGTACGCCTCTTCAGGCTGATTGTTGTTCAAGAGCTGATAATACGTAAGGACAGTTTCTTCGGGCGTCTCATCCATCGACACGCTTGGTTGTTGAGCTTCGATAATCAGTGGGGATATCCCATCAGAGGTGGAATCAGCTGTTTCCGCTGTCTGAACAAACGATTCTCGATAGTTATAACAGGCATCAACCGAGGGAAAAGTGAAATAGCCTATCGTCCAATGGTCCTCCTGGCGAAGCAGGGAAACTTTTTGTATAAAACTTACCGAGGAAATGTTGGGTTCAGGTAAATCTAAAAAGTCAAGTTGAAGCTCGATGAGATAAGTTCGGCAAACATTTGGTACTTCGTCCGGGAAAAAATACTTTTGCTTATCTGGAGCGAAGAGCTCTTGAGCCTCTACATCATTTCCATCTGTCAAAGAGAGGATGGTGTAATTGATCTTTGCTCCAGCTTCAAAGCTTGAAACAAAGTCGGTTCTTGAAAAGCCAGGACCTTGCATGCCAGGAGGTGCTTCATAAAGCATATCTGCGGCTGCCTCGAAATCTCCTTCAGTCATTAAATCGAAAAAATGTCTGATTAACATATCCCCTTTGGGTTCCAGCGAAGGGGCACAAGCAGTGAAACAACCACTAAAAATAACAACCAAGCCAAAGCAAAAGATGCTCAATCTAAATTTTAAAGTTTTCATGGGTTCCTTTCATCCCTCATTTTATGCTGGCTAATGCCATGGGAAAATTAAGTAAATGGAGCTAAATCTATTAAAAACCCTGTGTGGTTATTAATTGATCAAAGCCTTCTAATGGCTTGTTCATAGGTTTTTTTAGCTCGGACGCGTAACGCCCTTATTTCTTTCTGACAAATTCACACAAATATTCAGATTGTTATAAGAACTATAAACCTGAATTGTAAAACTTGCAACTGTATTACTTGTATGTTTTTTCTGATTTTTCAGGGCAATAGTTCATGAATGATCCATAATGGGAATTGCTGAAACAGAATTCCATAGGACTACTGCCCCTCTGAACTTCAAATAAAAAAAGCCGGCTTCAAACTTCAGAAACCGGCAATTGTTTTAAACTATATTTAGCGACACTTATTCAAAAGCCACAATCAGCTGATAATGCGGTTGGCCGCCATCTTGAATTTCGAGCTCGACATCAGGATATTCGTCCTGAATTCGTTTCGTCAGTTGCTTAGCATGGCTCTGTTTCAAATCTACACCATAGAATAAGGTGATCCGTTCCACCTCATCCATATCGGCGACTTCACACAATTTATCCAGAGCACCTTCAATCGTGGGAGCGGCAGAAACCAGTTTGCCATCAAAGAGCGCAATTACCTCGCCTTTTTCCACATTCACGCCATCAATTTCAACCGATCGGGTCGAAATTGTGATATCTCCGGTGTGAACTTCCCAAATCGCTTCACTCATTGACTCAACATTTTCTTCAATTGTCCCTTCAGGGTCAAGGCGCAGCATTGCTGCAAAGCCTTGCGGAGCATTGCGGGTTGGGATAATGCCAATTTGTTTTACACTGACTTTAGCGGCGTTTTGGGCAGCCAAAATAATGTTTTTATTGTTCGGGAGGATGATGATTTTATCAGTTGGCAAATTTTCAAAAGCGGCAACCAGCTCTTGAACGCTGGGGTTCATGGTTTGCCCGCCTTCAACAATCGCCGCAACGCCCAAACTGGCAAAAATACTCGAGAGTCCTCGTCCGGGTGAAACAGCCACAACAGCAATCTGACCGGGAACAACCGGAGTCAGGACCAATTCTTCCACTTTTCCTTTACGGGAGTCCATTTGATCCTGTAAGTTTTCCATCGCAATCTTTTTGACAACACCCTGAGTCTCAGTGTAGGTAATCGGTTCAAAACGGCGGGCAAGTTCGGTGTGAATATGCATCCGATAAATCCCATCGCCTTCCCCGACCTGAATGCTTACACCCATTCCTTCCAGGTCTTTGTAATATTGCTCAAGCGAAAAACCGGGGAAAGGAGCAAAATCAATCACAACTTCATAATCCTGACCTTCTTCGACGGTTTCCATCGCATCAGCCAAATCGAGCTCTGCCAATGGGCGCAAAATCGCACCGCTCGGGTCAAGTGATTCGCCGCGTAACATGCGCAACATGCCTTCAAATATGTAATAAAGCCCGGTACCGCCCGAATCGACGACACCAGCCTGTTTCAGAACCGGCAACAATTCAGGAGTGTTTTTAACGCTTGCATCACCGGCTTCGACGATCTTCACCAACATCGAGCTCAATGTAGCCCCATTTTTCTGGGCTTCCTGCGCGCCGGTGGTCATATCCTTGATCACAGTCAAAATCGTTCCCTCAACCGGTTTAACCACGCCCTTATAGGCTGTGTTGCGCGCCTCTTCCATTCCCCGCATCAGCAATTCACTGTCAACAGTTTCATAATGGTCCAAAGCCCGGGCAAAACCGCGCCAAATCTGAGAAAGAATAACGCCGGAATTTCCGCGTGCGCCCATCAGGGCACCCTGAGCAAAATTGCGCGCTGTTTCACCGGCATTCTTGGTCCGGTTTTGATCCGCTTCTCTAAAAGCAGCTTGCATGGTCAAAACCATGTTGGTTCCTGTGTCACCATCGGGAACTGGGAAAACGTTTAAAGAGTTTACATATGCTTGGTTGGTGGTCAGCCAAATAAGACCGGCTTCTAATAATAGCATCAAACCGTCACCATCCAATGGTGACTGGAGCAGTCGGTGACGCTCCGCTTCATCGGGTAAAACGTATTTAGTATTTTCTTGGCTCATAATTCACCTGGGCAGCTTTAATCCGGATTACTCACTCGTAAACCCCTAACGTGAACGTCCACACGCTTTACCGGAACTGCCATTGTTTTCTCCACGGCATATTTAACACTTTCAGCCACCAAATCGGTAACTGTTTTAATTCGAACGCCGTATTCTAACACCACATTCAGTTCGAGGCTGATACCGTCTTCATCGGTTACAACGATTACACCATAATCTGATTCTTTGTTAAAAAAACGGCTGACAGATTCGCCAACATTGCCGGGAGTCAGGCTAATTACACCATAGCATTGCAAAGCCGCATTTCGAGCAACCGTGCGAATAGCCTGGGTGAGAATATAGATACCCCCAAGTGGATTTTCTTGTGTTGTCATTTTAATCTTTCTTTCTCCGTTGCTTGATTATTTCAATAATCTTTGGTATTATAAACGCTTGCGCGTGCAAAATAGTTACGCGACAGATGATATTATAATGCAAGAAAGGTATTGAGATGGCAAAGTGCAATCAATGTGGAAAAACCACCACCTTCGGTCACAATCGCAGTCACTCCCTCGTCGCTACTCGACGTAAATTCCGCCCCAACCTTCAGCGGGTTTCCGTGATGGAAGACGGAAAGAAAGTTCGCAAAGTACTTTGCGCACGCTGCATCAAAACCCTGACCAAGGCTTATCGTTAGTTTTAACACAGTAAACCGAAATCAAAAAGTCGCTTTCGCGGCTTTTTTGATTTTAACTTAAGGCTTTTTTCAAAACTTCTACCCCGGCTGCAATGCCTTCGGGATGCCTAAATATGGCGGTGCCTGCCACGAAATTGCGCGCTCCGGCAAGATATGCCGAACGAATCGTATCAGCAGCAATGCCGCCATCAACTTGAATAATCGCCTCAGACCCATTCTCTCGCAAAATCTCTGCCGTCCGTCGGATTTTATCCAAAGCCATAGGGATAAACTTCTGTCCACCAAAACCGGGATTGACCGACATAATCAAAACCTGGTCAACCAAGTCTGTCAGCAAGTGCAAAGGCTCAACTGGCGTACCTGGGTTAAAAGTCAAGCCGGCTTTGACACCCAGCTCGCGAATCGATTGCAAACTACGGTGAATATGAGGGCAGGTTTCATAATGAATCGTGATCGTATCAGCACCGGCATCCGCAAAGCTTTTCAAATGTTTCTCAGGCTCAACAATCATCAAATGGACATCAATCGGCAAACTTGTAGAAGCTTTAACCGCTTTAACAATATCAGGGCCGAAACTAATGTTGGGAACAAAACTCCCATCCATCACATCAACATGAATTTCATCGGCACCTGCAGCCTGAACGGCGCGAAGCTCTTCGCCAAGTTTGGTCAAATCTGCAGAAAGTATTGAAGGAGATATTATCGTTTTCATAAGTTTAAGGTTTCAATTGAATATAAATATAAAACCAGAAGGGAATCAGTCCAATCAACAAGAAAGCGGCTGTCAAGCCCAATCCCCAAATCTTCCAGTCAATTGGTTTCTCTTCTTCCTCCCATTCTTCATAATACTCAGTTACTTGTTCAGTTTGAACAGCGCTTTGCTTGGAAACCGGCGGAACAGTCGTTTGAACCAAAGCCCGATTTGCTTCCTCTGGTTTTTGCTCGGAATTGCCCTGGCTCACTATAACTTGCGGCTGGTTCCAAACCCGGCTGCCCTGAAAAGTGTCATGAACAAAGCTGTTATTTTGTCTAACATCAGACTTGGCGTCATATAAACCCAAAAGCAGCCGCCCCAACTGGTCGGCGGTACGATAGCGCTGACTGGGCTCTTTGGAAAGCACTTTGAGAATAATCTCTTCTAAAACCAGCGGAATCCTGGGGTTGTAATATCGCGGTGATACTGGTTTATCTTCCCGATGCATCCGGGCAAGTTCTGCCGCATCCGAAGCGATAAATGGCAAGCGTCCGGTCACCATTTCATACAAAATGACTCCTAAGGAGTAAACGTCAGATGCCGGTGAGGGTGGTTTGCCACTGGCTTGCTCCGGAGAGAAAAAATGCGGTGAACCCCAAACCACATCGCTGTGTTCATCAGGAGAAATCGTGGAAAGCGCTCTTGCAATCCCAAAATCGGTAACTTTAAGGCGTCCCTCCGGGGTAACCAGCATATTATGTGGTTTCACATCGCAATGCACCAAGCCGGCCCGATGAGCATAACCAATCCCACCGCAAGCTTGAATCATCAATTCTAAAGCTTCGTCAATTTCAAAACGTTCTTTTTGTTTAGTCAGTGATTTCAAATCAGTTCCGGGCATGTATTCCATCACAATAAACAAATGCCCCTGGTCCAAGCCAAAATCGTGTACTGTAACGATATTAGGATGCGAAAGGTTTGCCGCAGCCCGGGCTTCTTGCCTGAAGCGTTCCCGAAAAGCCGGATCTTTTGAAAAATCTTCGCGCAGAACCTTAACCGCCACATTTCGTTCAAGCATCAGGTCGCGCGCCTTATAGACAACCGCCATCCCCCCCGTTCCGAGAGTATCCTGGAGCTGATAACGGTCATTGAGTAAAGTCGGCATTTCCATAGTGCTGATTATAACAGTTCACAGCCTGGAATTGAGATTTTGTCCTCCCCTGTTTAAATCACTGCTTCCTATTAGGATTCATCATTCCCTCAGAATTTTTTTGACAGAGCTCTCAAGCAGTGGTAAAATTTTTACCTAAGAAAACGCCTTAGAAGGCGTTTTTTTGTGAGGAAAGGTACAAAAAAATGGGTCGAAAAGCTCTTGAAATTTCTGTCATGCAAGCCGGCTTTTTCAACGAACCCTTTTTAGCAGATATTGTTTCTAAACCCCAGTTATTTTGCCCAAATTACTCATATAAATCCCAAAGTATCACCATCACAAATAATAGTATTACGGAGCGTTGTTAATGAAAGTTATTCTTACCGGTTCAATTGCGATTGATAACCTAATGAAGTTTCCCGGTCTGTTTAG
>CAYVOY010000035.1:4847-10938 GCA_964453395.1 uncultured Anaerolineaceae bacterium | reverse complement strand
ATGATCGAAATACTGACAAGTGCCTTCTCGATATGTTCATTCTTGATTCGGTTTAGAACAACCCGGGCGGAGGCACCGTCGTTGACACCTTCGGCAACCAGACTGAGTACGTTGTGGACAGCTTTCATGGTCAGGGCTTTTGAGCGTTTGCCGTGAAGTCGGCCTTCTGCCATAATAATCGAAATGCCACCATTAGGTCTTTCAATGATTTCAACCTTGTTGCCTTGTTCACTGGATGCATGGCGATCGATTTTTGAGATTGCTGCTTCTATTTCCATGCATAAATTCTAAACCATTAATTGCTTTCAGGCAGGACGAATTTAAAATGATAAAGTAAAATAGTAGGCATGGAACCTAATAACAGCAATAATATCCGAAGTTTAAAACTTATTTTAATTTTTTCACTCAGTTTGTTCTTGTTAAGTGCTTGCAATCTTATCAGCCCTCAACAAGGAAACGGACCCTGCAACGAAAGCCAAAATCAATTGGCAATTAATCAAATTCAGGGGGCCGGACATCTTTCACCCTATGATGGGAAAGATGTCCGTTGTGTTACCGGAATCGTCACAGCTGGTAACAGCAATGGCTTCTTCTTGCAAACCACAAAAACGGATAATGATGAAAAGACTTCAGAAGCATTATTTGTCAACTTGCTGACCGTAGCTGAAGTTCAGCCGGGCGATGAAGTTATGGTCAAAACAGGCGAAATCAGAGAATATAACCCAGCCGGATTAGGCGAAAATTCCTTGACAACTACCAGTTTGAGAACAAATGATATCGAAATAATCAGTA
This sequence comes from uncultured Anaerolineaceae bacterium, assembly GCA_964453395.1. Classification (GTDB taxonomy): domain Bacteria; phylum Chloroflexota; class Anaerolineae; order Anaerolineales; family Anaerolineaceae; genus Mesolinea. The sequence goes on along the minus strand of CAYVOY010000035.1, from coordinate 10,146 downwards.
GTGGAAATGCTTTGCCAACAGCGCTTGTTCTAGGTGAAGGCGGCAGGGCTATTCCTAATAAGGTGATTGAGAACGATGTCAACGGTGTTGTCGGTGAGGACAAAGCTAAGTTTGACCCGGATGAAGACGGCATGGATTTCTATGAGAGTATGGAAGGGATGCTGGTTCAAATCAACAACGCCCTGGTGGTCAGCGCAAATAATTCTTATAACGAGGTTGTCGTCTTGGCTGACCTGGGAAAAAATGCCAGTGACTTGAATTCGAGCGGTATTTTGGTGCTAAGTGAGGACGATCCCAACCCGGAACGACTGATTTTAGACGATAAGTATATTAAAATGCCTGAACTGTTTCCCGGGGATGTTTTAACCTCTCCTGTGATTGGTATTTTGGAATATGATTTTGGCAATTACCGGATTCAACCCATTGAAAAACCGGTTTATACAAGCAATGGACTCACTGAGAAATTTCTTGCGACAGAACCGATTCAGCTGACCGAAAGCCAAATATCGGTTGTCAGCATGAATACGGAAAATCTCAGCCATATGGAAGACCCGGAACGCATTGAGGATTATGCTGAGATGATTGTGAATAAACTTGGCTCTCCGGACATCATGATATTGCAAGAAATTATGGATGACGATGGTTATCTGGATTCTGCAATCGTCAGTGCGGACGAAAATATCAATGCGCTGCAGGATGCCGTCGAAGAAGCCGGGGGACCGACTTATCGCTGGTTTAATGTCAATCCTGTTCGCAACCAGGATGGCGGAGCCGAAGGAGCGAACATTCGGACAATCATCATGTTCCGGATGGATCGCGGGCTGAAATTCCTTTCTGCTTTGCCGGCCGAACCCAAAGAAGAAGTCAAATTGAGTGCCAGTGAGAAAAACACAGCTCTCTCAAATAACCCGGGTTTAATTTCACCCAGTGACAGTGCCTTCAGGAATAGTCGCAAACCTATTATCGCCCAATTCCAGTATAAAGATGAAATTTTCTACGTGATTGGTTTGCACCTCAGCTCAAAAGGTCCGGATGGTCCGCTTTTTGGGGCGATACAACCGCCGAACTTAAGCAGCGAAGAACAACGCATCGCTCAGGCAAGTGCGGTTAATAGCTTCATTAAAGAAATTTTGGAAAAAGACCCAACAGCAAAGATTATCGTTGCCGGTGATCTGAATGATTTCCCATGGAGCGAAACCATTCAGACGCTCAAAGGTAATGAGCTGGTAAATTTGTGGGATGATTTGGACGTAGATTCCTGGTTTAGCTATATTTATGAAGGAAATGGTGAAGTGCTGGATCATATATTGGTTTCAGAGGCTTTTGCTCCGCATATCAATACATTCAAGCCCATCCATTTGAATTCGGTTTTACCGGCAAATAAGCAATTAAGCGACCACGATCCGATTTTGGCGATTATCGATTTTAACTATTATGAATAAAAGGCATACAGTCTTTTTCATTACCATAGCTGTGTTATTCAGCCTTGTTGCGTGTAGCAGCAGGGCTGAATTGTCAAGAGATATGGGCAATGGGGAAGATATTCCATTGCTTGAAGAGCATTCCTTGATTGAACTGCCACTTCACGGTGAGGCAGCAAATTCCGAGAATGAATATTCTGGTTTGGCATGGTGGAATGATAGTTTGATTTTGTTGCCACAGTATCCGAGTGGCATTTGGGGGAATCAAGAAAGCAGACTTTATCTGATTGAAAAGACGAATTTACTCGCTTTCCTTGAAAATCCTAAACTTGAGATTGAGATCCAAACAATTCCTTTTCTGGATGCATTCACTGGGCAAGAGATAAGCGGTTTCGAAGGATATGAAGCGATTGAATTTATCGGCGACAGTGTTTATCTAACGATTGAAGCTTCTCCAAATGGAAAAATGAAAGCTTACGTAGTCAAGGGTGTTGTGGAGCAAGCTAATGGCACACTGCAGAGTATACGTTTAGATCAGAGGCTGTGGCTCGAGTTGGAAACTCAAAACGATAATAGAAATGCAAGTTATGAAGCATTAACAACTGACGGCGAATTTCTTTATGCATTTTTTGAGCAAAACGGAGTGGAGCAAAACCTACAGCCTTTGGTTCTCAAAATTAATCAAGATTTGGTCGTTGTTGACGACCTGCCTATTGATCCGGTAAATTTCAGGCTGACGGATGCCAGCAAAATAGATGAAAATGGTGAATTCTGGATGATTAATTACTTTTTCCCTGGGGATACGCATTTGAAAGTCAACAGCGATGCCATAAGCGAAAAGTATGGCCTTGGAAAAAGCCATCTTGAAAATGAAGTTGTCGAACGTTTGCTAAAATTTAAGCTTGATGAAAAAGGGGTTAATCTTGTTGAGGAAACTCCTGTTTATCTGGAACTTTTACCGAAAAATGTTGCCAGAAACTGGGAAGGACTCGTTGAATTGGATGATATTGGCTTTCTATTAATCTCAGACAAGTTTCCAAATTCAATCCTCAGTTTCGTGAAATTCAGGTAAAATTGTTGGATAGATGAGACAATTTTGTCAAAATCAGAAATTTGCCTGTAAAAAGGTTGAAATCTTGTTTATAATATGGTTTGTAGCTGTTATAAAAACAAGAAGGAGAGGAGTTCTCTTTGACTGAAGATTCTGTTAGTTCTAAGCCATCAAATTCCGGACTTACCTTGGATAAGATCAGGAAGCGTGAACAAGCAACCGGTTATTTGTTTATCCTTCCAGCATTCATAATTATTTTTATATTTGGACTATTCCCAATCCTATACTCTTTTTACATAAGCCTGTTCAATTGGCGGGTGACTAAAGGTGCCTTTGTTGGAGATCAAAACTACCTTCTGATTTTCGGAAGCTGGACAAATCTTTTGATTACATTGGCGGGTATTGCCTTGATTGTTGCAGCTTTTTGGTTGTGGAACAATGCATTTAAATCGCTAAATAAAGGCGAGCAGATTGCGAAGATAGTCGGAGCTGTTGTTTTGATTCTCGGTGGCGTTGTTTTCGTCTCCGGTTGGGGTCAAATGTACGAAGCCGGTAACAAGTCATTCCTTAATTCCTTAATCGTAACTTTGTATTATGCCCTCGGAACGGTTCCGGCAGAAATTCTTCTGGGGATGATTTTGGCGTTTTTGCTTTATCAGGACATTAAAGGCAAAGATCTCTTTAGGATGATGTACTTTTTGCCCTATGTTACTCCATCAGTAACTTCTGCTGTGGTTTTTCAAATTATATTTTCCCGACGAGAAACATCATTGGCAAACCGAATTATTGGCTTTTTTGGAGTAAGCCCCCAAAAATGGCGTTTTGAAATTACACCATTGATAAATTTGTTTGGTGCAAATCTATCCGGCTTTATTGCCGGGCCAAGTTTAGCGCTGGTAACCATTATGATTTATGGTATATGGTCATTCGTTGGTTATAACTCTGTTATTTTTCTGGCAGGCTTGGGAAACATTCCAAAAGAGACCTACGAAGCGGCAGAGATTGATGGTGCTTCAAAGTCGCAAATGTTCCGCCACATCACGATGCCTTTGCTTTCGCCGACAACTTTCTATTTGACTTTGGTTGGTTTCATTGGCACATTCAAAGCTTTTAATCATATTTATGTTTTGAGTGAACCAAGTGCCGGTGATACCGTGATTACAACCAGTTTGCTGATTTTCAATAATTTCTACAAGGCTAACCAATATGGCGTGGCAACTGCCCAGGCGATTGTTCTTTTTGCTATTATTCTGGGTTTGACTTTGGCACAGAACAAACTGATGGGAGAGAGAGTTTTCTATGGATAAAGCAGCCGAAATCACAAGCTCAGCGCAGAAGATATCTCGCGGCAAGAAGTCTGCCGGACAAATTATAGGCAAAATTTTGATTTATGCGGTTTTGATTGCCGGAGCGATTATTTTCATTTTTCCGTTCCTTTGGATGATTTCTAATTCATTTATGACCCTCGGGGAAACTGCTACGCGCGTGTTACTGCCAAAAGTGCCTCAGTGGTCTAATTATCTTGATGCCTGGAATCAAGCTAAGTTTTCAAAGTATTTATCTAATAGTGTTCTTGTAACTTTAGGAACATTAGCGGGGCTTCTTTTTACTTCTATTTTGGCTGGATATGCATTTGGTCGAATGGAGTTTAAGGGTAAGGGCCTTATTTTCGGTTTGTTTTTAGCTACGATGATGATTCCCGAATCAGTAACTTTGATTCCAAATTATTTGTTGATTCGAGGTGCTATCTTTCCTCTACCGGGCGGATCCTGGCTCAATACTTATTGGGCTTTGACAGTCCCGTTTATGGCTAATGCCTTCAGCATTTTCTTGCTGCGGCAATTTTTCTCTCAGATTCCAAAAGAACTTTGGGATGCTGCCCGAATTGATGGGGCAGATCATATGCGCTTCCTCGTTCAGATCGTTTTACCAATTAGTAAAGCACCGATTATGACGGTTTTGCTCTTTGGTTTTACGGGATCGTGGAACGCATTCCAGTGGCCACTTTTAGTGACTACAAATGAAAAATGGCGTCCAATCATGGTCGGTTTGTGGGCTTTTGTTCAAGAAGCAGGTCCGCAAACTCACTTATTGATGGCAGGTGCGGTCATTTCTTTGATACCAATCCTGATAATTTACTTTATAACCCAAAAGCAGTTTACACAAGGCATCGCCACGACCGGCTTGAAAGGTTAGAGAGTAATGTATAATGTAGATATACGAGAATAAGCTCGTTATCAATTTTAGGTTTCAAAATGGAGGTTTTGAAAAAAATGAAGAAGAGAGTATTTAGTTTGTTAGCAGTTCTGATGGTTGCTGCAATGGTTTTGAGCGCTTGCGCCCAACCTGCCCCAGAAGCCCCAGAAACCCCCGTCGAACAACCAGTTGATGAACTGGTTGAAGAACCAGTTGTCGATGAACCCCAAATCGATGAACCGGTTGAATCAATCTGGGCTGATGTAACACCTGCCCCGGAAATCGTTTGGTGGCACCAACACACTGGTGATGCTCGCGAAGCTGCTTTGAAACAGATTATTGACGGCTTCAATGACACCGTTGGTGCAGAACATGGCGTACATCTGACCGCTGAATATGCCGGTGGCTATTCTGATATTTTCACCAAGATGTTAGCTCTGCTCAATACAAGTGATGTTCCTGATATCGTGGTTGCTTATCAGAACCAAGTTGCTACTTATCAACTTGCTGATGCAATGTTCGATATGAACACTATCATCGATGATCCCATTTATGGTATGCCCAAAGCAGACCAGGAAGATTTCATCCCTGCTTTCTTTGAGCAAGATGTCTTCCCCCTGTACAACAACCA
>CAYVOY010000035.1:0-4837 GCA_964453395.1 uncultured Anaerolineaceae bacterium | reverse complement strand
TTATCTTTAGCTCCAAACCGCTCTATGGAAGTTATGTACTACAACTTAGAATGGCTGCAGGAAATGGGCTTCGATGGTCCTCCTACTACTCCCGAACAATTCAAAGAAATGGCTTGTAAAGCAGTTGAAGAACCCTTCAGCAAATCTAAGGGTGACACTTCAATGGGTTATCAATTGAGCATCGATACCTCCCGTTTCGCTGCCTGGACTTTTGCATTTGGTGGCGATATCTATGATGGCACTACCAACCAGTACACCTTGAACAGCCCCGAAGCTGTTGCCGCTTTCGAATTCCTTCAGGATCTTTTCGATTCCGGTTGTGCAACTCTCGTATCTGAGAGATATGGCGACCAGACCGACTTTGGTAATGGCACATTGCTCTTCACCATTGGTTCAAGCTCCGGCTTATCCTTCTACCCAAGTGTAGTCGAAGAAGGCGCTGATTTCGAATGGAGCGTTGGTGCATTACCCAACGTTACCGGTACCCCTAAACAAAACGTTTATGGTGCCTCTGTCTCTATTCCAAAATCAACCCCCGAACGTGAATTGGCTGCCTGGCTCTTCCTGAAATATTACACCCAGCCTGACATTCAGCAAATTTGGGCCGAAGCTTCCGGTTATTATCCTGTGCGCCAATCCACCGCTGATATGATGACCGATTACATGGCTGCCAATCCTACTTTCAAAGCATCCTGGGATTTGCTTGGCTACGGTGCATTTGAACCTGCCGTTCCCGGTTATGACTTTGTTCGCGAACAGGTTAACATTGTAATGGCTGCCTTAGTTGACAATACTTCATTGGATGTCAAAGAAGAATTGACCAAACTGAACGATTTCGGTAACACTTCTTTGGCTGAACAACTCGAACAGATCAACTAATAGTTTTCTAAAAAGTACGTTAATAAGCTCCACTGCGCTTGCATTGGAGCTTTTATTTTGCTATAATGTTTTTGCATGGGGATGCCAGGTCTCGACGGGAGAGGCTGGTTCCGGATTGCGAGCCGAGAGGTACCGACATCGTATAAATCAGTACAAAAACACAAGTGCCAATCGCACAAGCTACGCTACCCTTCCTTTAGCTGCATAAGTTAGAGATTAAAGGTAGCTAACCTCCTTGATGAGGTTACGTCCCCTGAAGTCGTTTTTCTGACCGAATTCAGCAAGGATGTCATAGAAGTCAGAATGCTGAGTCAAAAGTCGCGATAAACTCAAAAGAGGATCATTGGATTCAAGCGAATAGTTTGCCGGTAGTTGCGCAGAACATCTTATGGCAAATGAAATGAAATCTTCTGCTACGCTCGTAGATGTTCGAGAGCTTAATCTTTCGGACGCGGGTTCGATTCCCGCCATCTCCACTTAAGCCCCCAAATCGGGGGCTTTTTTGATTTACGGGGAGCGGAATTAAGGAAACAGGAAAGAGGAAACAGGAAACAGGAAAAAGGGATCGGTTGTTGAGTGCTACCAAATTAAACTCCCCCAATAAAGGGGTGGATAAATTTTGTGGTAAGAAAAATAAAAGAGGTGTACGGCTGGGTTTTAACCCAGCTGTGAATCCATCTATAACAAAAAAAATAATTATTTAATTAAATTCCCAAAATCTTCTTCGCTAAGGACTTTTATGCCTAACTCAAGGGCTTTGTTATATTTTGAGCCGGGTTTTTCGCCGAGCAGGAGGTAGTCGGTTTTTTTGCTGACTGAGCTGACGACTTTTCCACCGTTTTGCTTGATAAGTGCTTCGGCTTCTTCTCTTGAAAGTGTGGGAAGTGTGCCGGTGATGACAAAGCTCAGCCCGGACAACGGTAATTCAGTGTCTGAGGTTTGCTTTAATTCGTTTTTGGGCCACAAGCCGATAGCTTTGAAATTAGCCAGTAGTTTTTGGTTGTCAACTTCACTAAACCAAGCATGTATATCGTTCGCAACGACTTCGCCGATTCCGTCAATTTCTTTTAACGATTCTTGTGATGCCTGGCCAAGGCTGTCAAGGTCGCTGTAGCTGTCTTTTATCTTTTCGGCTGCAACTTCGCCAACGCCACGAATGCCCAATGCGGTAATTAGACGTGCCAAGGATTGAGTTTTGGATGCTTTGATCGATTCAAGCAGGTTTTGCGCTTTTTTGTCGCCGAATTTGTCTAATTTGAGCAAATCTTCTTCTTTGAGATGGTATAAATCGGAAGCTGAGCTGATCAATTTTCTGTCAACTAATTGTTGAACAATTTTCTCACCCAGTCCGCTGATATCCATCGCTTCGCGAGATGCGAAATGTTCAATATTGCGGCTAAGCTGAGCAGGACAAGCAGAATTGATGCAATAATAAGCAACCATGCCTTCATCTTTTTCGACCGGAGCACCGCAAGAGGGACAAAATGCAGGCGGGAGATAGGGCTTTTGGCTGCCATCCCGTTTTTCGGGCAAGGTGGCGATAATATATGGAATAACTTCCCCGGCACGTTTGAGCAAAACATGGTCGCCAATCCGAATGTCTTTTTCGGCAATGAAATCAAAATTGTGCAAGGTGGCTTGTTTTACCACCACACCGCCGATATTGACAGGTTCGAGCAATGCGAGGGGCGTCAAAACGCCGGTTCTACCGACATTGACCTGGATATCTTCCAGAATTGTTTCAACTTCTTCTCCAGGATATTTATAAGCCAGGGCGGAACGCGGGTCTTTGCCAACAACGCCGAGGGTTTCAGCAAGCTGACGGTCATCAATTTTTATGACGACGCCATCGGCATCATAGGGCCAACTATGGCGCTCCAAACCTTCTTTCTCGCAAATTTGAAGGACTTCCTGAATAGAATTGGCATGCCAGCGCAATGGGTTGACCGGTAAGCCCAATTTTGCAATATAATCGAGCGTTTCCGATTGCGAAGCGGGCAATGGATCGCTGGAAGTTACAATTTGGTAAAGGTAGAGCCGCAAAGGTCGCGAGGCGGTGATGCGCGGGTCGAGCTGACGCAATGAACCGGCGGCAGTGTTGCGTGGATTGAGGTAAGGTTTCTGTCCTTTTTCTTCGATTTCCTGGTTCAATTTTTGGAAATCTGCTTTGGTGATAATCACTTCACCACGGAAGACGATGTTATCAGGAGCTTTTTCATTGCCACTGACCGGGATCCTTAGCGGAAGGGATGAAATCGTACGGATGTTTTCGGTGATGTCTTCGCCAATTACGCCATCGCCACGGGTAGCTGCCAGGCTGAGGAGTCCGTTGTGATAGTGGACAACCACGGTTAAGCCATCCAGTTTTGGTTCAAGGACGAATTTTGCAGTTTTAACTCGGGGGTCAAGTTTTGCGATTCGTTCATACCAATCCATGGTTGCCTCCGGACCAAAGCCGTTTGCAAGGCTGAGGATGGGGCCGGGATGCTGTACTTTTTGGAATTTTTCCGAGAGCTTACTTCCCACGCGTTGGCTTGGTGAATCTGGGGTGATTAATTCGGGATGTTGGGCTTCGATTTCTTTCAGACGGTTAAATAGTTGATCATATTCAAAATCGCTGATGGAAGGTTGGTCGAGCGTGTTATAGAGGTAATTATGGTAGTTAATTTCATTCCGTAAATTAGCCAGTTCTTCTTGAAGTGATTGGTTGTCTGCCATATTAACCTCCGGATAAGTGAAAGAGTGAAGAATATCTCCGCTGGGAATCGAACCCAGATTGCTGGCTTCGGAGGCCAGTGCCTTATCCATTAGGCCACGGAGACGAGAGCGATATTATAACAGGGACAGAGCCAAGTGCCAAGAGCAAAGGAGCAATGCCCCAGCTGTCGAAGAGCTATGGACTGGTAAATTTTCTGCTGTAAAATGCCACCTGTCAACTCGTGAGCTTTAATTTTTCCAGCATTTCCGGGTATTTTTCGACCAATTCAGGCATGGGGGTGACGTTAAAGCTGATTGCGTCATTCTCAAAACGAGGGAGGATGTGAAAATGTAAATGGAAGACGGTTTGCTGACTGTTCGGTCCGGTGTTGTTGAAAATTTGAAAGCTGTCGATGCCAAGTTTTTCCTGATAGAGACGGCAGACCTGACGTATGAATGCCGTAACATCGGCTAAGGTATCAGCTGGGACATCGAGCATTCCCACGCAATGTTGCTTTGGGATAACGAGCGTATGATAAGGAGCAATCGGATTGGCATCTAAAAAGGCGAGACAAGTTTCATTTTCCATAACCAACCAGGGTTGAATTCGTTTTTCAGCTATTGCGCAAAATACACAATTATCCATTTTCATTTTCCCTTTCTTCTGCTGTTTCAAAATTAAGTGCAATCCTTTCAATCGTACAATCAGCTGGGTCAATTTCAAGTAATTTCAAAAGGTCGTCCGGACGGAGGTTGCCAGTTGGTGTCGAAGATAGTCTGATTTTCAGGAACAAATTTGGTGAATCATCTTTAGTAAAAGCGTAATCCAAAATCAAGGGCTTGACGTCAACTGTTTTTTCTTTTCTGGTAAGAAGAATGCTGTCTTGAGCGAGCAAGTTTTTAAAGCCTTCGGTAAAATCATTTTGATTAAGTTCTTCAGGCAAGCTTATCAAATAATCACTGGAGAGCAATGAAGCCTGGAGTGAGGGCAAGCTATTGTCAATCGGATAGAGATCCAAAAGCCTGATTTCGGCAGGAAGTGCGTTTTGAAATCTTTCACGAAGAATAGCGGCATCTACCGGCTCGTTCAGCCAAAAATCTAGCATTTCTGCGCTACTGATGAATCCGAGAGGCAGGGCGCTTGCCAAATTCAGCCGAATGCGTTTGTTGAAACCCTGGGTGTAGCGAACGGGCAGCTTGGTTCGGCGCAATGCCCGTTCAAAGAGGGCATGCGTATCGATATGGCCGATAAAGCGCAGGT
>CAYVOY010000034.1:0-10944 GCA_964453395.1 uncultured Anaerolineaceae bacterium | reverse complement strand
TGGCAGTAAATTACATCAAACTTCACAACCTGCACTGGAATGTGATTGGCAAGACCTTCAAACAGGTTCACGAATACCTTGAAGAACTTTATGACGAAACTACCGAAAGCATGGACGAAATCGCTGAATACCAGAAAATGGTTGGCGTTTACCCCAAAGCCTCGTTAAAAGATTATCTTGAGATTGCCACAATCAAAGAACTCGAAAGCAAAGATTATGGTGTTGAAGAAGCAATCAAAATCGCCCTCGAAGATCAGAAAACTTTGAAAAAACTTGCCGTTGACGTCCGCAATGAAGCCGACGAAAAAGGCGAATTTGAACTGGTTGCTTTGATGGAAGACGAATGTGCCAACTATAGCAAGCGCATTTGGTTCATCGAATCCATGCTCAAAGGCTAAGCCGTAAATAACTAAAATTTGGACAAGAAAACAGCAGATGTTTAAATCTGCTGTTTTTCCATTAAGTTCATCGTTTATTCCAGTCAATCTGATTTTCAGAACTCCGTAATTAATGGTAGCAATTTTATATTGAAAATGGCTGTATTAGGGGGGGGCTTGACAAACATATTCTGCGGGCGTAGAATGAAAGTTAGAGGACGCACTTTCTAATCATCTTTCCTCAGAGGTTAAGATGGCAAAAATGGTTTTTTATATTTTCAATATTAATTTCAGTCCTTTGCCTTAGGCTCACCTTCGTGTCCGCACCGCAATCGCCTCCAATTAATGGCTCAGTTCCACCGGGCTTTGTTTTCTCAAACAGGTTTAACCCGGCAGTTCAGCATAAGTTGAACCAGGTTCAACGAAATCAAACCAATTTAGACATAGTTTTTTTGGAAGGAAGTTAAAATTGAAAAACAAGTTTCAGATTATCCTCGTCCTTACCATTCTGCTTCTGTCAGCCCAGGCTTGCGAAAACACAGTGCCGGAAGACCAAGTTGCTATTCCACCTGTTAGTATGAGCGACCCGCTTGAAGAGTTCAATCCAACCGAAGCAATCGAATCAACAGAGCCAGCGGAGCTTCAGTTGCCATCTTATTTTACATTCAAAATGAATGAGGAGATAGTTGCCCAGGACTGCCTGACTCTGCCGAATTTGCGGGTTTTTACCCCCAAACTCATCAATGGAGCTTACCTCCTTTCAGTCAATGAAGACCAAAACATTTCAAGCCTGCAGCTTGCGGATGGAAGCCTTAGCCCCGTCCATATCAGCGACTTTCCCGAAGGGCACCTTGATGGCTTGTTCGAATATGATTACCCTTGGTACACCTATTCTGAAACCGATTCGCCTCAAGGTTTTGGCGATTGGCATTTGCACCTCGTCAATGTTGAGGATGGCTCAAACACCGTTATTGCAGATCAAGAAAGATATGGCTCTTTTTCACTATACAACGCTGTTGCGTTAGACTCTGGAAAGCTCTATTTAGCTATCTCAAATTTTGATGGAGCAAAAGTCCTCTCAAGCGAAATCTTTGAAATCAATCTGGAAACGAAGGAGTCAAATCTTTTAATCAACAATGAGGGCAAGCCCTCCTATTTTTCTAAAATTTCTGTATCTAACGGCTATTTGGCTATTGAAAACAATGTTCCAAAAAAGGATGAAGGAAGCTTTGTTAGTTTGTACGATATAGCCAACGGGGCTTGGATAGATTTGCCAGAAAACAAATTGGCAAGCTCTCCATCTATCGAATATCCCTACCTTGTATGGAAAAACCATAATCGAAATGGTAATCCGCGCAGTTTGACTATATTCAACATCAAAAATGACAGCTCAACTATCATGGATTTGCCCGATTCTTCTTCATCCACCCTTTCTATTTCAAAAGGCTATATCATCACTGCTTCATTAGGACTAGACCATTCGCGCATGCTGATGATTCTCAGTTCTTTGGATAACGGTAATTCCTATGCAATCCAGGTGGAAGGGCCAGGAAGTATTCAAGCAAGCGGTCCTTATATTGATGACCAGGGTTTTCTTATTTGGGCGTTTACAGATATCGAGAAAGCAGACCAAATCACAAGCTACGTCTGTCGAATGCCACTCGAGGAGATTTTGTCAAATTCGGAAGCAGACATCGCACCATGAAACCCTCGCACAACCTTTGACATCGTATTGGTAATATTGCATTCCCGATTTACAATTGTAAATGAGGTTGGGGATGATTTCGCGCACGTGATTTTATCACTTTGAGACTCTTCAACCTCACTTTGCGCTACAGTCTTATTACTACAGGTACCCATAAAAACCACCGCAAGGTGGTTTTTAGTTATTTGCCTTCTTTTTCCAGCAGAGCCTCTTTTAATGCCTCTCGCAAAGAGCGGGCTTCGACGACCTCAATTCCTTTGGGCCAGGGCTCAGCCTGACGATGGCGTTTTGGGACGACCGCGCGTTTGAAGCCAAGTTTTGCCGCTTCGCGCAAGCGGGTTTGCATCTGCCCGACCATGCGCAGTTCACCGGATAAGCCAATTTCGCCAATCAAGACCGTATCAGCCCTAACTGCCTGATCGCGATAGGAGGAGGTGATTGCCATAGCGACCGCCAAATCGGCTGCCGGTTCGTCTATACGCAAGCCGCTGACCACATTGGTAATCAAATCCTGATTGCCCAGCCCAAGTCCAAGCCGTCTGGTCAAAACCGCTGCGATAATCAGCAGACGGTTAAAATCATTTCCGTTTGCCGTTCGGCGCGGGTTGCCATAGCTTGTGGCGGTGGTCAAGCCTTGAATCTCGACCAAAAGCGGACGCGTGCCTTCCATGGTTACCGCAATTGCCGAACCGGGGGCGTTAACCATCCGTTCTGCCAGAAACACTTCGCTCGGATTGCGCACTTCCACCATGCCGCGTTCTTGCATTTCAAAAACGCCCACTTCGTTGGTTGCGCCATAGCGGTTTTTGACCGAGCGCAACAAGCGATAGGATTGAAAATGTTCGCCCTCAAGGTATAAAACCGTGTCAACGATATGTTCCAAAACTCTCGGACCGGCAATTGTGCCTTCTTTGGTAACATGCCCAATCATAAAAACGGTGATGCCGGTGGTTTTAGCCAATTCGCGCAGCTTAGCGGCAGATTCTCTCACCTGAGAAATTGAACCGGCTGCCGATTCCATCTCCGGCAAAGTTATCGTTTGAATCGAGTCGATAATCACTAGGGATGGTTTCACCTCGGCGATGTGTTCAAAGATGACCCCCAAATTCGTTTCGGTGACCAAAAGCAGTTTTTGGGGCAATTTTTCTTCGGCTGCCAAACGCACAGCCCGCATCTTGATTTGGCGCTCCGATTCTTCACCGGAAACATAGAGCACCAAATTATCTTGCGCCAGCTCCATCGCCATTTGCAAGGTGAGCGTGCTTTTCCCAATCCCAGGATCACCGCCAATTAAGACGACCGAGCCGGGAACAATTCCGCCGCCCAAAACACGGGCAAACTCATCTATTTTCAAGGGAATGCGCTCTTCCACCTGTCCATCAATTTCAGACAATGGGCGAACTTTTGAAGAACCTAAGAGCCCTTTGACCGGGCTCTTAGATTTTATGGGTGAATCCTGGACGATTTCTTCAATCATGCTGTCCCAGCTGTCACAACTGGGACAACGTCCAAATGAACGGGAACTTGTTTTCCCGCATACCTGACAAACATAGCGTGTGTAGCTTTTTGCCATTAAGCCTCGCTTAGCTGCCGATTAGTTCAGGCTCTGCCTTTTCCTCCCGGCTTTCCATTCGGCTGAGAACAATCAGTTTTTCGCTCTCGCCGTCTGCATTCATTCTTTCTTCAAGATCGACCTTAATTGTATCGCCACTCTCGAAATGTTTGGCGAGCAATTCGTCAGAAAGCCGTTCTTCAATCTCGTTGGTAATCACACGACGAACCGGGCGGGCGCCCATCTCAGGGTCGAAGCCCAATTCTGAAAGATAATCCAAAGCCGCATCGCTTGGAACCAACTTGATTTCTTGTTCTTCAAGCCGCTCGGTAAGTTTGTCAATTTCCAAAGCGACAATCTGGCGGATATCCTTGCGATTCAAGGATCGGAAAACAATCACCGAATCCAGGCGGTTGATAAACTCAGGCCTGAAATTGCGCTTCAGGGCATCCATCAGCTTCTTCTGCATTTCCTTATAGTCAAGCTCTTCCGCTTTGCTCTCATCAACGGTCAGGCTAAAGCCCAAACCAGCCTGTCGGCGAATCAAATCGGCACCGATGTTGGTGGTCATGATGATGATTGCGTTTCGGAAGTCGACCTTCAGCCCTTTGGCATCGGTTAGATGGCCTTCTTCCATGATTTGGAGGAGCATATTAAGCGCTTCGGGGTGTGCCTTTTCAATTTCGTCAAAGACAACGATTGAATAAGGCTTGCGGCGAATCGCCTCAGTCAGCTGACCGGCTTCGTCATATCCGACATAACCAGGAGGCGCACCGACCAAACGGCTGATGCTGTGCCTTTCCATAAATTCGGACATGTCAATTTGAATCAGCGCATCTTCCGTGCCAAACATTTGCCTGGCTAAGGATTTGGTCAGTTCAGTTTTACCGACACCGGTAGGTCCAAGGAACATAAAGGATCCAATCGGCCGTCTTGGGTTTTTCAAACCGGCTCTTGCCCGGCGAATCGCTTTCGAAACCGCCACAATCGCTTCGGCTTGCCCTATGATAGATTTGCCCAATTCCGCTTCAAGATTTAGCAAGCGTTCAGACTCAACAGTCTCAATTTGGGTGAGCGGAATACCGGTCCACATTGAAATCACATCGGCAATGTCGTTTTCGTTAACCGTCGGCGCCGCTGAACGATCCCAAGCAGTTTGAAAGTCATGCAAACTTTCTTCCAAAGCTTCCTGACGCTTAATCAACGCCTGGATGTTATCAGGATCCCCGGCACTTTGAGCCGCTTTCAAATCTTTGCGAATTTGGCGCAATTCCGCCATCAGCTCTTTGCTGTTGGCTGCAGATTCGCTCTTATACATACGAACGCGGGAAGCCGCTTCATCCACCAGGTCAATTGCCTTATCGGGCAAGAAACGTTCGGTAACATAGCGCGAGCTCAGCTTAGCGGCAGCTTCGAGCGCAGCGTCGCTGATATTCAGGCGATGATGTTCTTCATAATTGGGCCGCAAGCCATGCAAAATTTCGATTGTTTCTTCAACACTGGGTTGATCCACGATAATCGATTGGAAACGACGCTCTAATGCCGCATCACTTTCGATATTTTTGCGATACTCGTTGCTTGTGGTCGCACCGACAACCTGCAACTCGCCCCTCGAGAGGGCTGGTTTGAGGATGTTGGCAGCATCAACCGAGGAACCGGCAGAACCGGCACCAACCAGCATATGCAATTCGTCAATGAAAACAATGTCGCCCGAACTTTTGAGTTCATCAATCACGCGTTTTAATCTTTCTTCAAACTGTCCGCGATACATCGTCCCGGCTACGATTGAGCCGACATCCAGCTGCATGACGCGCTTGCTCAAAAGCATAGCAGGCACATCTCCTTCGACAATGCGCTGAGCCAGCCCTTCAACGATGGCCGTCTTGCCAACGCCGGGTTCACCAATCAGTGCCGGGTTGTTTTTAGTGCGGCGAGCCAAAATTTGAATCAGACGCTCAATTTCTTTGGTGCGCCCGATTACCGGGTCGAGCTTGCCTTCTTCTGCCAAAGCGGTCAGGTCGGTTGCCAATTGGTCAACCAGAGGAGTCTTGCCCTCTTCTTTCTCTTTACGGCGAGAAACTCCACGACGGCTGATGACATCGCTTTTCTCGAGATCGTCAAGCGCGCTATCTTTTTCAGCCGCACTTTGCATTTCTTGAAACTCTGCGATAATACGTTTGGTTTGGCGCTGAATTTGCTCGGCTGTGATTCCCAGAGTAGCTAAAATCTGCATAGCCATACTGTTTTCATCACGGCTCATCGCCATGATAAGATGCTCTGTGCCAATCATCCGATTAGGTTCACCGAATTCTTCGTTCACTGATTGTTCGAGTAAGCGTTTAACGTCGTCCGCTAAACCGGCCGGTTTTTCTTCGCTTGGTTCTTGTTCGCCACGCATTTTCTGCAAAACCTGGCGGATATGCTCCGGTTTAATGTGTAAAACGTCTAAAACATATTTAGCGGCGCTTCCGCCTTCCAGACTAAGCCCCAAGAGCATGTGTTCAGTGCCAATCTTTGGAGCTTTTTCATCTTCTGCCTCTTGTTGAGCCAGGCTGAGGACGCGCTTAGCTTTTTGGGTAAATTTATTGATGCCAGCCATGGCAAACCTCCTAAAAATAAGATCTACTGCCTCGTTATCCCGATAATTTGATTTGGCAGTATGTCAATCAGACGGGGTGTTATATTACAGGTGGTCAATGCGCAAAAAATTTACGTTACTGACAATTGCAGTATACCAAAATAGACTTTTGAATGCCTGGTTTCGTAGCGATTATGACGAAAAGTTAACAATTACAGCTTGTAGCAGGCGGCATATCGGAGCCTTGAAAATAGCCAAAATCCCCCTGCCAGTTTCGCCTAAGACCTTCGTTTCCGTCTAAGACGGATTATTTACTGCTTCTAAAATATTCCCAATTGCATCGCTCACGCGGGTTGCGATTTCAACGTTGTTCATCGTGTAAAGATGGATGCCGCGGACGTCATTGGCAATCAGCTCCATAATCTGTTCAATTGCATAATGGATGCCGGCATCAAACATTGCCTTTGGATTATCTCCATAGCGCTCAACCAGGCGAGACAGCTTCTTAGGGACGGTCGCACCGCTCAAGCCAACCGTACGCTCAATTTGCTTGGCGTTGGTGATGGGCATAATGCCGGCTTCAATCGGCACATCGAGCCCAGCCTTTTCAGCCAATTCACGGAAGCTGTAAAACTTTTCATTATCGTAAAAGAGCTGACTAATCAGATGGGTGACGCCATGGTCAACCTTGGTTTTCAAATGTTCGATGTCTTTTTCGAGGCTTTCAGCCTGATAATGCTTCTCCGGGTAACAGGCACCGAGCAAGTTGAATTCGGGATAATTTGCTTTTATGAAAGCAGCTAAATCAGAAGCGTATTGAAAATCTCTCTTTTCCGGCGTATCTGCGGTGATATCCCCCCGTAAGACCATGATGTTTTCAACCTTGTTTTCCTTTAACAGGGCAAGGGTTTGCAAAACTTGTTCCTGATTAGCGTTGACGCAAGTCAGATGTGCTACTGGTTCGGTATGATAGGTTTGCAAAATCAGGGAGGCGATTTCGATTGTCTTGTCTTGCTGAGCCTTTGAACCACCGGCTCCATAAGTAACGCTGATGAAATCAGCCGGAACTCCTCGCAGCTTCAAGAGGGAGTTATAGATTGCGTTATAGGGAGAATCCTTTTTAGGCGGAAAGATTTCCAACGAAAAAAGAGTTTTCTTATGATTAAATAATTCTGAAATATTCATGCTTGCTCCTGATTTGCCTATTCTACCCGATGTTTGCAAAAATTGTGACCAAATACAGTCTACTGCTTGCTACGCAATGCCGTCCGGATAGGCCCGGGCATAATGTTCTAAAATTAGGTCAACGGTTTGATTAAACTTTGGGTCAACAATTTGCAGGGCAGGGTTGCGCCGATGAAAATCAAGGCTCCGTTTGATTCCCTCTTCAAAAGGAACGGTGCAAACAAAGTCCGGCACAAGGGCTTTAATCTTGCTGTTATCCAAAATAAAACTGTGCGATTTATCCCCGAGCAAGCCATCTCCCCATTCCTTGTCATACATTGCAATCAAATCCGAAGGGACATGCACGATCTTCGGCTCAACTCCCAAGGCAGCCGCCAACTTCCCCACAATCTGGTTCCAGGTCTGCCATTCATCCGAGGTGATGTGATATGCCTGGCCAAGCGCTTCGCTCTTGCCGAACAAACCGACAAAACCTTTGGCAAAGTCTGTGGCATGAGTCAGCGTCCAAAGCGAGGTGCCGTCACCATAGACGATCACCGGTTTTCCGGCGAGCATTCGCTCAACCACGCTCCAGCGTCCGGTAATTGGGATATAGCCTTCATCATAGGTATGGGAAGGACGGACAATTGTCAGGGGGAAGCCTTCTTCCCGATATGCGCGCATCAAACGAGCTTCGCAAGCGGCTTTATCTCGCGAGTATTGCCAAAAAGGGTTATCCAAGGGTGTTTCTTCGGTGATGGGCAGTTTTTCAGCCGGGGTTTGGTAGGCACTGGCAGAAGAAATGAAAATGTATTGCTTGGTCTTATTTCTGAACAGCTCAATCGCAGTTTCGCTTTGGCTAGGATTGAAGGATGTAAAATCTGCCACTACGTCAAAATGCCTGTCAGCCAGAGCAGTTTTGACCGAATCCACATCCCGAATATCAGCATAAATCAGCTCTGCCTCGGGCAATGGTTCGCGGATGCTTGTTTTTCCCCGGGTTAAAAGGCTGACTTGATGGCCCTTCGCTATGGCGAGTTTTGAACAGCTATAACTAATTGTTCCGGTTCCACCGACAAACAAAACTTTCACCATTAACCTCCGATTTTCTTTGGCTCTGAACGGGAGTTAAAAATAAACAGAAATGCTAAAACCAAAAATAAGAATGGGATAAGCAAAACGGCATAACGAATGTTGATTAAATCTGCCAAAGAACCGAGAGCAAAAGGCAAGGCAAAAATAGCCACACCGCTGGCAAGCGTTGTCGCCGCACCGGCTGCCGCGCGTTCTTTTCCGGCTGCCTCAAAACAAAGCGTGATCATGCTGGCATAGAGATTCGCCACACCTATTCCGGCGATGAATAAGCCGATTATGGACAAACTTTGAACTTTGCTCAGCCAAAAAATCGCAAATCCAACGATACCAAGCGCAAAAGAGATGAGCAAAACTTTATTCCGCTCTATTTTATGCAGCAATCGTGAACCAACAATTCGCCCAACGACCATGCCGACCAAGAACAAACTAACCACTTGTGTGGCGCTTTCTTTTGGCATATTCAGGCTTGCTTGCATATAGTCCGAAGCCCAATAAATGGTGCAAAATTCAACCGCAACCGAGAGCACCAACATCGTAAAAGCAAACCAAAATTTGGCTGGAAGTTGGGTTAAATTGGCTTTTTGCTCTGTGGTTTCCTGCGCCTTTTCCCATGAGAATTTGGGCGATATCAGAATAATTAAGCCCAAGACACTTGCCAGAATGCCCGGAAGATAAACCGCCGGACGCCAAGTGATTGCCTGCGCGCCAAAATAGCCGACCGCAATCGGTGCCAGCGTGCTGATGATTGCCGAGAGCGTATTCGCCTCGGAAACGCCAAGCGGGCTCCTCTCGCCCATTTCGTCCGCCAGAATTGCCGGATTGGTTGAAATAGCCAGCGAACCAACCGCCCCCATAATAAAAAGCCCGGACAAAGTGAGAACGGGGCTTTTGCCAATCACCAAAAGCAAACCGCCAACGCCCATGCCCAAACCGCTCAAGCCAAGCGCTTTCCATTCTGACATGCGTTTCAGAAGCGCGCTGCCAACCAAACCCATCAGAATCATCCCCAACGCCAGGGCAGAGGTGTGCATCCCGCTTTGGGTGAAATTCAGGTTCAGTTCATCGCGTAAATATGCCACTGCCGGACCGGCAACGTTGAGGGTATAGCCAAAAAGCGAGAGCATCAGGTATACCAACCAAACTCTCAGTCCCCTTTTCTTTGCTGCTGTTGATTCCGATTTAGTCGTCAAATTTCCTCTCCTCGGGCTTTCCTTCAAGCATTTCTTTATATTTTTCCTGCCCCCAACGATTGGCATAGCCGCTCCAGGTGTTTGCGCTAATTAGCAAACCCAACATCGGCAAGCTCAAAACCGCAAGCAAGAGCGCCCAGTTTAGCGCATTCAGCATAGCCGGGACGCCCCCTTTAATGTAAGCATAAGCAGCCAAAGCCAAGGTGATTGTAAGCAGGATGATCCCATACCACTTCAGATAGCTCAAAAAGCGCTTCCAGGGATGTGCGCTGTAGTCCTCTGCTTGCAGATCAAGCTCGTTTGGCTTTTTGGTCATGGCTAATCTTTCAAAAAACTGGGCATGGGCCGCAGATAATGGCAAGTATAACCATTCGGCAGCTTTTGGAGATAATCCTGGTGATAATCCTCAGCAAGCCAGAAGGTAGTTAAGGGTTCTAAACTGGTCAAAACCGGTTGCTTCCAGGCTTTGCTTTCATCAACCAGCTTTATGAAGGCTTCGACGATGCGCTTTTGCTCTTCGCCACGATAGAAAATTCCTGAGCGGTAAGAGGTGCCGATGTCCATCCCCTGCCGATTGAGTTGGGTTGGGTCATGCATTCGGAAAAAGAAATCCAACAAATGCGGCAGGTCGGTTTTTTCAGTGTCAAAGACAATTTTTATCGCTTCGGCATGCCCGGGATGGTTTTGATAAGTTGGGTGATCGTTCTCTCCGCCGGTGTAACCGACTTCGGTATCTAAAACACCCGCTTGTTGGCGGTATAGCTCTTCCATCCCCCAAAAGCAACCTCCGGCGAGGACGATTTCGTCTGTTTTCTTGTTGTTTGTCATTTTTATCCATTCTGTTTGAAAGGCAAGCAAGACGTTTCGTAAATTCGGATCTCACGTTGCCTTAAATAGTTATTTTGTATCCATCAATTTTACACTTTCAAAGCCCTTCTATCTACGGCTTGTGGAAGGGGTTGAGGTCGGTAGTTGATAATTTTTCCGGCTCTTGGCTCTTGGCTTTCGTTTCCTGTTTCCTTTTTCCTGTTTCCTATATCCCGCTTCCGGCTCCCTGGAACTAAGCCCTTGCATAAATCGATCAAAAGGTTTATTATTGGCATAAGCCAACAATAAAGGACAAAAATGCCAAGGACGCCTGCACCAAAAACAATTCGCTCCGCACCAATTGCAAGAGCTTTCTTTCCCTCAACAGCTGATACAGAGCCCGGTCAGTCGGCTATCCACTTGCTTTTGGAAGAGTGGGAAGCCTTGCGCCTGGTCGATTACCTCGGCGTTGAGCA
>CAYVOY010000033.1:0-10978 GCA_964453395.1 uncultured Anaerolineaceae bacterium | reverse complement strand
ATCTCGCTCATAATCAGGAGTTCCTTAGTCTATTATTATACAAGCAATGCAATGGTAAACATCCGAAATATGCTTTGATTCCTTACGCAAAGCGTACGCAAAATGACAGTTAGAGCTAAGCACTCTGCAGGTTTTGCTATCCAGGCCGCCCTCGAGTTTTTTCAATAATCCCCGATCCCTGTTTCCCGTTCCCCGCTCCCCGTCAGCAATTCTCAATATGGAACAGTCCTCATAAACCAAAAGAATATTAATTATTTAGAATAAATACAACGGTACGGGCGGGTTGAAATCCGGGCAATATGCTGTTTTTCAATGTGGCGTCACACTTCTTGCACGAGGGGGGTCTTGCTAAGTTACGGGTTATTGAGCATTCGTGATTGGAAGCCACCCCTACCCATATATATTCCACGATTTATTTCATATTCAGAATTGAAGATTATCCCATCAACAAGTGGACGACAATTGCAATACCAATCCCAAAAAGGGCGCCGACGATGGCTTCGGCCGGGGAGTGTCCGATTATTTCGCGCAACTCAAGGCGAGAATTTTCTTCAAATTTGCCTTCCTTAAAACCTTCTCTTAAAATATGATTGATTCTTTCGGCGTGGAATCCAGCCTGGCGGCGAACTCCGGTGGCATCATAAATCACGATTCCGGTAATTGAAAGGGCTAAAATGAAAAGCGGGTTTGCCCAACCTTCGCTTAATCCAATCGCAGTGGTTACCGCAGCCATCAGGGCTGAATGCGAGGAGGGCATTCCTCCGGCATTTATAAGCAAGGCCCAATCCCATTTTTTGGTTCGCAAATAACCGATTGGAAGCTTAACGACTTGGGCTAAGATCCAGCCAGCCATTGCCGAGACGCCGATGGGACTGCTAAAAAGATCGAGCGGATTGCCCATTAATCCTCAGCCTTCTCTCCAATAGTATTCACGCGCAATTGAGCTTCTTCGAGCAGTTTGGCGCATTGGTCGGCGAGTTCTTTGCCCTTTTCGTAAAGGTCGAGGGCTTCTTCGAGGGGTAACTCACCGTCTTCTAATTTTTCAATGATTTCCTGAAGGGCTCGAAAAGCGGTTTCGTAACCGCTGCTTTGGCTTTCGGTCATAATTTCTCCTGTTGATTTGGATTAAGTGTTGCGGGTAATTCGCCATCAAAAAAGCGGATATTCACGGCTTGATTGGGCGAGCTTTGGCTGGTTTGGTAGATTAGTTGTTTGCTATGCGCATCACTGACAATTGCAAAACCGCGTTTCAGGACCGCAAGCGGGCTCAGACTCTCCAAGCGGCCGCTGAGGTGTTGATTTTTTTGCGAGAGCTTTTGAAGCTCCTGGCGCATCGTGCGGTCAAGCCGCATTTGCAGATTGTCGAGGGTTTGAATGGCATTATTGACTCTTTGAATGGGGGAAAGCCGCTTCAAATCCAGTTGACGCAGTTCCAGCTGGTAGCGACGTTCGGCGATTGCTTCTTGCATATTTTCAGCTAAAAGCTTGCGATTGCCCTGCAAAGAAAGGGCGAGTTCGTTAATCGTAATCGGCGTGGCTAATTCTGCGGCACCGGTTGGTGTGGGAGCGCGCAAATCCGCAACGAAATCGGCAATCGTAAAATCGGTTTCGTGCCCAACGCCTGAGATGACGGGCACCGGCGAATTAAAAATTGCCCGTGCCAGGTTTTCGTCATTGAATGCCCAGAGATCCTCAATTGAACCGCCACCGCGAGCGATAATTATCAGGTCAAGTGAGGCAATTTGATTTAGGGAATTGAACGATTTAAGCAAACTCGTTGGTGCATCAGCACCCTGGACGAGGCTCGGGGCGATAAAAACTTGCAATAAGGGCAGGCGGCGGTTAAGCGTGTTCAGAATGTCTTGCAAGGCGGCACCGGTTGCAGAAGTGATGATGCCGATCTTCCTGGGCAACTCCGGCAAGGGGCGTTTATGAGCCGGGGAGAAGAGCCCTTCAGCCTCCAGTTTATTCTTTAGGCGCAGAAATTCCTGAAACAACTTCCCTTCACCAAGCGGTTGCATGCTATCAACGTAAAGCTGTGCCTGACCGCTGGCAGGGTAGAAACTCATACTTCCATGAATCTCAACGCTCTGCCCATCGCGAGGGCTAAAATTGAGTCGCATTGCAGCACTTTTCCACATAACCGCCCGAATTTGCGCTTCGTTATCTTTGAGGGTGAAATAAATATGCCCGGAACGCGGTTGAGAAAAGTTGGAAATTTCACCGCGAACCCAAAGGTCATGAAGCACTTCATCCGTTTCGAGCAATTCACGCAAATAACTGCTGAGAGCGCTAACGCTAAGAACGGTTGGCTGGTAGAAGTTGAGATTATCCATTGCATAAGTATAAGCGAAAGATGGCAGAATTCAGCAAACGGTAAGCAATTGGCTTGTGCCCTTTCCCCTTTCCTGTCGCCTGTTTCCACTTCCATTTTGCGGTTCCAATTTCCCGACTATAATAGAGTCACCATTAGAAATGGAGGATCAATGAAAAAATTTACTTTATTTGGCATACTCTTTGTCCTGCTATTTACAGCAGGATGTGGCTCGGCAAAACTTGATGAGGCAGTGGCAACACAAAACGCCATGTCTGTCAAAATGACGCTTCAAGCCAACGAGATGGAAGGATTGAGAGCGCAACTTGCTCAACCAACTGCGACCTGTGAACCTTGTGTCATTCCAACCATGCCACCAACAGCTACGCCAAATCCAACCGCGACCGCAATCCCAACGTCCACCACGCCCGCTGATACTCCGACAAAGACAGTCAAGGGTGGTGCAATCTCCGGAACGCTGCAATATCCCGGTGGTGCAATCCCTGCCTTGCGAATTGTGGCTATGAACACCGTCGGTGGTTATTACCATTGGCAAAACACTACTGCCGGACAAACCAGCTATCGCTTTGATAATTTAGATCCCGGAAAATATTGGGTGATGGCATACGATATTGCTAAACCTTCAAAAACCAGTTTTGGAGCCTATACTGAATTTGTACCTTGTGGGCTGAGTACTGCTTGTAGCGATCATACTTTGATTGCCGTTGAAGTAAAAGAAGGGCAAGAAACCAAAGATGTTAATCCCTCTGACTGGTATGCCGACGCTGCCACATGGGGTTGGCCAATTGACCCGACAATTAAATGGGATTAATTTGGACTAAATAATTAGAAAAGAAAAGATTGAGGAATAGATTGATGAACAAAAACTGTCGAGAAAAATCGCTGAAAGTGATCAGCCTTCTGGCAGTTTTTGTTTTGCTTCTTTCCTCTTGTATCGTCCCGGAATCGAACCCCAAGCGCATCCTTGAAGTGCGAACCGAGCTTCCCAAATCGCGGATTAATATAGGTCATGTTTTTGACGTAAAACTGATTTTGAGCAATCCTGGGATTTATAACGTACACATCACGAAAATCGTTTTACCCAGAGAGATTTTGAATTCAGGCCGTTACATCGGCTCAGAACCGGCTTTGACGCTGATCGAAAACCAAAAGGGCGAAGGCATGATTGAAATGGACCTGACCATTGCCCCCAACGGCGAAGAAAATTTCATCTTTCGCTTTGAAGCCCTGACTTCCGGCTCTTTGCAGGGTTCCGGACTGGTCGAGACGGACGAAAAAGACTATCCCTTTGAAATTCAGCTGCAAGTCGCCGGCAGCAACCCCGATGGCTGGGAGCCGGGCCTTTCACCCCTAATTACCCCAACCGCCATAAACGAAATCCCCTGGCAATCTGTAGTCCAGATTGAAGCAATTATTGAAATGGACGGAAGGGAAGTCTCCGGATGGAAAGGCTCGGGCACGATTATCAGCCCGGATGGCTTAATTTTGACCAACGCCCATGTGGTGCTTTCGAACCGATTCTATCAAATTAAAAAATTGATTGTCAGCCTGACGGTCGCAGAAGATACCCCTCCGGTTCCAAGCTATTATGCCAGCATTGTTCAGGCAGACGAACCGCTCGATATCGCCGTTATCAAGCCCTATCAGGACCTGCAAGGCAATATCTTGAATTACCAATTGCTCAACCTGCCTTTTGTCCCTTTGGGCGATTCCAACACGCTCAAATTAGGAGATGAGATTAAGATTTTGGGCTATCCCGGAATTGGTGGCGAAACAATTACGCTGACCACCGGTGAAGTGAGCGGTTTTACAGCCGAAGAGCCCTTCGGAAACCGCGCCTTCATCAAAACCAGCGGCACAATTGCCGGTGGCAACAGCGGTGGTCTGGCGGTTAATACCCAGGGAGAGCTGATAGGCGTGCCCTCGCAAGTCGGCTCAGGTGGCTGGAACACCGAATATGTGGATTGTCGTGCCCTTTTTGACACAAACCGAGACGGTTATATTGACGATAACGACACCTGCGTCCCCACCGGTGGTTTCATCAACGCCTTGCGGCCGATTAATTTGGCAATGGATTTGGTTAGGGCTGCCAGTTTGGGTGAGGTGGCAATCGTCGCTGGTTCGGTTGCCGGTGAGCGCTTTGAAAGTGAAGGGCTGCTCATATTGGAAGACGATTTCTCTGACCCAAAAAGCGGTTGGGCTCAAGCGGTTGACAATGAAGGCGAAACAAATTATGAAAACGGCGAGTACGTTATTCAGGTAAACCAACCGATGTATCTCGCTTGGTCCGACCAGGAATATTTTTACGATTCGCTGGTGATTGAAGCTGATATTCGGGTGGCAGAGCCGGTCGGAGATGCTGACTTCGGTTTTGTTTGTGGCATGATTGACAGTCAGAATTTCTATGCACTTGAAATCAGCGAAGACGGTTTCTATTCCATCTGGAAAACAATCGACGGACAGACGAGCTCCTTGGTGGACTGGACCTATTCTCAAGAAGTTGCCAGTGGCGGGCCCTATAACTTGAGCGCCCGGTGCAGCAGCGAACAATTGGTTTTGGCTCTCAACGGCACCATCTTGGCAAGCAGCAGCGACCCCGATTTTACACCCGGCGGAATTGGTATGATTGCCGGAACTTATGAAATTCCAGGCGTGAAAATCGCCTTTGATAATTTGAAACTGAAATTGGAGTAAATAGAAGATATGAAAATAGAAAGTCTGTCAATTCACCATTTGGTTAAAAGCGAAGACCTAAATCATCATCGCACGCTTTATGCCGGCAGAGGGGCTGAATGGCTGGTTGAAGCCGGTTTTATTGCCGCTTCAAACCTCTTGCCTCCGGAATTTGTGCTCTGTTTGAAAATTCATGGCATGACCTTTTCTCGTCCGGTCCGACCGGGTGAGGTGGTGAGATATGACACCCAAATTGTCAAAACCGGCAAATCAAGCCTGACCGCTTATATTAGGGCAAGCGTTAAAGGCGAACAGACGGTTGATGGCTTTATCACTTTCGTCTATGTGGACGAACACGGCAAATCCAGACCGCATGGCATTACGATCGAAGCCGAAACAGAAGAACAAATCGAGTGGCAAAGAAGGGCTTTAGAACTTTAAGCGCTGACCTGCTTTCCCTCTTTCAGCTTTCTGAATTCCCGTTTGAATCCGGAAAAGCTGACAAATAAAACAAGTGTTGCCAAGACAATTCCCGTTATCCAATTTGTCGGACTAACGGGAATATTTAATCCAATTTGAGGAATAATCAGGCAAAGAATTGCCATCAGCATACCACGCATACCATACTCGCGCAGTGAACCGCTCGCCAGCAACTCAGAGCGGTTTTTTCGCAAAAGGTCTTGAGCCAGTTGTAAAATAGCCGCTGAGAAAGCCAGTGGCAAAGTGAGGATAAACGCCCAATTTGCCGAAGGGAAAATTGCCAAACTGACAATTTGTGCGAGGATGATTGCCACAAAAATGGGAAGTGTGGGAATAAACAAACTCGCCAATGCCCATTTTGAGCTTTCCAGAGGAAGCTGACGGCTCAATTGCCAAAGCGAGAGATCCTGGCTAAAAATTTCGAATACAGGCTCACGAATTAGCCAAAGCAAACTTACTAAAATAAACCATCCGCTCGGACTATTGCCACTGATATTTAAGACCAGTACAAAGCTGAAACTAACAAAAATATCCCAGGCTCTTTGCAGGGTGAAACTGCGCTTATAGTGAAGCCAAGCCTTCCACAAAAAGGCTTTTTCCCCTTGCCAGTTGGGTTCAAAATGGCTTTTCCTCTTTATTCCAAGGCGTTGCTTCTGGCGCAGGGCATTGATAGCATCCTGCTGACCATAGCGTGCAAAGGCTGAGATTTTTGCGGCAACTTCAGTTTCAAATGCGGCTTTTGAAGGGCTGAAATCTTTTGAGGCAAAAAACAGCCAAAGAAAACTAAGCCCAAGCGCAAACAAGCCAATCAGAAAACTTGTGGATATTCCATAACTGCCCCCTCCAAAAGCCGATAGAAGGATATTCGTGAAAAAAGTGGAAATGGGTGTCAAGAAGTTGGGAAAATTCCCGGAAAGTGCCGGAACAAAAACAGCCAGCAAGATAAAAATAACCAACAAAACGATGCCTGTCGTCGGAAGAATTGCTTTGAACTTACCGCGATTACGGAGTGCCCCCAAACCGTTTGCCCAGGAGGCGATGAAAATCGCCAGTTGAAAAGGAAGCGAAACCAAAACCACCCGGAAGCCATACCAAAGGTAGACAAAAAAGTACTGGCTCATTTCTCCTGCCGGAAAAGTGGCTTCGCCCAGCGTAAAACCCAGGATTAAGGCGATTAATGTAAAAACAAGCAAGTTGTAAAGCCAGGGCTGTTGCCACCAGCGAAAGACGATAATGCGAGGGGAAACAGCTTGTTGACAGAGTAAATAGCGATGCTCTTCATCGAAAATCAGGGGCGATCGACGAGCATTTTTGACGAATAAATTAAGTGAAAAAACTGCAAAAGTCAGTCCCAATAAGAGCACCGAAGCGCTCGTTGCCGGGAACGGTTGGAAGAGTTGCAAAAGGAGAGAAAAGCCTCGTGCAACAAAAATGAGCACTAAAAAGAACCAAATCGCGAAGAAAACAATCAGATAGAGCAGGTAAGCTCGGTTGGAAAGGCTCTTTTCTTCGGGGTCATAGCTGACGATTGAGAACCAATAGCGCATGTCCGTTTTCCCTTGCCGGGAACGCAAGAAATTGACTGCTTCGCTTGCCTGACTTCTCATGCCACACTCGAAGCGTGACTGATTTCACTGACCAAACCCTCAGATATCCCAAGCACCCGGTCGGCAAGCAGTTTGCGCAAACCACTGTCATGCGAACTGATCAAAATCGCCGTCCCGTCCGCTTTGCGGCGGCGAAGCTCAGCAATTAGCAAATCTGTCCCTTTGGTATCAAGGGCTGAGGTGGGCTCATCGAGGAGAAGTAAGCCGGAGGGACGAATCAATCCGAGTAAAAGCCCGAGCTTGAGGCGCATCCCACGCGAAAAGTTATGTGGAAAATGGCTGCGAACTTCCCAAAGTCCGAAATCTTTCAGCAAGCTTTCCGCCCGTTCTTCAAAACCCTCCAGGCTGTTGTTGGCTGCCGCAATAAAGCGCAAGTGTTCCCAAGCAGTTAATTCGAGATAAAAACGAGGGACATCCGGCACAAATGCAAGCTCTTTTCGGGCGGCTTGTTCTTCCCTAAGGATATCGTGACCACAAATTTTGACCTCACCGCTTGAAGGCGGAATGAGATAAGTGATGCAGTTGAGCAAAGTAGTCTTCCCCGAGCCATTTTGTCCCTCTAAGAAAACCAACTCTCCGGGCATGATTTGTATGTTGGTTGGTAAAAGTGCTGGAAAATCTCTGAATTTCTTGCTGAGGTTGATAGTTTGCAATGCGGCTGTGTCAGAATTGGTCATTTGTGTTCCATGAGGCTAAAGATTAAGCGAGTTGAAGTTCGTTTATTCAAAACACTTCTTCCATAGAGGAATTTTATCATAGCAAAAGCTGTTCAAAAGATGAGCATGCTTGAATCAAATGTAGGCGGGTTTTTTGTTTCCTGTTTCCTATTTCCTTTTTCCTGCTCCCCGCTCCCCGTTTCCCGCCTCCTGGATCACATGTTAATAACAAGGCCCCGAGCCATATTCAGCCCCTACGTGGCCGGGAATGGTATTCACAGAATAAAACCAGCCACAATCATCATAGCAGCTCATTCCAACGTAGCAGCCCGAAGGATCGGTGCGATATTCAACTTCGCAACTTAGGTTTTTTCCCTCAGCGGCGCAATAAGTTTGTCGCCTGGTGATATTCCCCTCAGAGAAATTTGCCCGGGGCCAAATTAGTCCTCCACCCATTTTCTCAGCAGATGTGAGCGTGGCGGTTGCGGTTGCTGTTTCGGTTGGAATTGCGGTCTTTGTTGGAGTGCGGGTTGGAGTTGCGGTTTTGGTAGCTGTAGCGGTTGCAGTTTTGGTTGGGGTAGCGGTGTTGGTTGAAGTAGGGCTTGGTTCAGCGGTCGGTTCAACCGGTGCAGGCTTTGAGCAGGCACTCAGAACGAGCAAAAAAATAAATAAAACTAGGCTGACTTTCTTCATGATTTCATCCTTTTCTTTAATCATAAGGATTGTACATCAATTTGCCTAAATTAGTTTGGTTTCTAAAATGAAATTTTCAATCTTTTATACCGCAAAGTTCTATCCAAAAAGCGTGAACTTTTTAATACGCCTTTAATACAATCGGAGTATATTTAAAATCATGAATCACATATGACGTGAGGAGAATATGATAAAAAATAAACGTGTTTTGCGAATTATCGCATTTTTGATGGTAATTTTTGTGGTTGGCTCTGCCTGCCGAATCGTGAAAGTCGACAATGACGATTCAAGTTCAATTGATGTTCCGATTCCCCAGTCACAATCTGAGCAATCTGAGCAACCAGCCCCTTCTAAAACTGTTATTGTTCCCGAATACACCTCTTTGGAAGGCAGCCTTGAAGCCTTGTATGAAAATGTAAGCCCCGGCGTGGTTTCTTTACAATTCCAGACCAATGAAGGCAGCGGACAAGGAACCGGTTTTGTGATTGACAAAGAAGGACACATCGTGACAAATTATCACGTTGCCAGCGATGCTGAGCAATTAGAAGTCCATTTCCAATCCGGCTTGAAAGTTTATGGTGAAGTTATCGGCAGCGATATGGATTCCGACCTGGCAGTTATTCAAGTTGATGTCGATCCTGACCAATTGACACCTTTACCAATTGGCGATTCCAATGCGCTAAAAGTTGGCCAGACGGTTGTCGCCATCGGCAATCCTTACGGCTTGAGCGGCACGATGACGATGGGTATTGTTTCTGCCCGCGGTAGAGTTTTGGATTCCATGCGTCAATCTGAAAGCGGCTCCTATTATTCCTCCGGAGATACCATTCAAACTGATGCCCTGATTAATCCTGGAAATTCCGGCGGGCCTTTGTTGAATTTGAACGGCGAAGTGATTGGTGTAAACCGCGCAATCCAGACGGCCGGTATCAGCATCACCGGTGGCGCAGTCAGCACCGGCATTGGCTTTGCTATCTCTTCAAATACGGTCAGCAAAGTCGTTCCGGAATTGATTAGCCACGGTTCTTATGCTTACCCATACCTCGGCTTGTCGAGCTACTCGAATATGTCCCTGGCGATGATTGAAGCTTTGGATCTTCCCCAACAAACCGGAGCATATGTTACCAGTGTAGTTTCCGGTGGGCCGGCAGACCAAGCCGGTTTGCGTGGCGGTGTAAAACCAACCAGAATCCAAAATTTAACGACCGGCGGTGATTTGATTACCGCAGTTGATGGCATAGAAATTAAGGATTTCAGCGAGTTGATGAGCTATCTGGTTCTCAACACCAGCGTCGGTGATCAGATTGTTTTGACCGTAATCCGCGACGGCCAGACGCTTGATCTGCCTGTAACCTTAGGCCAGCGACAATAGCTTTTAATTAGCAAATCCGTAAGGAGGTTTTACGGATTTGCTATGAAATTCAAGAGCTTTTTCATTGGTCTTCTCAAGGGTTTTTTCATCAGTGTACGGAGGGGTTTTATCCCCTCCGAAAACCTCGATTCGAATCATGCTCCTACCTTTTTATCATTTCAGATGACTTGAAGCTGGGTTGAAACCCAGCCGTACGAGAGTTCCGTTTTCTCCTTTAACCAAATCTTTGGGCTTATATGATAAGAGCCATTGACAGCCCTCGATATTTGGATATAATATGACCGATTGGTCATAACAAGAGCTCATGCCAAAAGACACTTTTCTCAAACTCCCTGCCGAAAAACGCAAGCTCATTGAACGCGTTGCTATCGATGAATTTGCCGATAATAGCCTCCAATCAGCTTCCGTGAACACGATTGTCCACAATGCCGGGATTGCCAAAGGTTCGTTTTACCAATATTTTGAAAATTTGGAAGACCTCTACAACCATGTTTTAGGACTTGTCCGCGAACGCAAACTGGAGCTGATGCAAGCCTTGCCTTTGCAAAACAACGGACTTGACACTTTTGCCTATCTGGAAAGACTGATTCGGGCATCTCTGGCTTTTGAGCTTAACTATCCCCAATTATCAAAAGTTGAGCGGCGGCATAACTTCGAAAACCCAATTACCAGTACGATTGACCCCGAAACCGGGCAGCGTTTATCCGGCGACGGCCGCTTTCACGCTTTTCTCCAACAAGGCGTTTACCACGAAGACATCGCCACCTGGCTTGATACCGACATGGCAGCTTATCTGCTAACGCTCATCTCTCAATGGATTTCCCCCTACCTGCTCGACCGGTTCAAACAAGACAGTGTCCGTGAAATTTCAGCAGACTATGACCTCAACAACAGCTCTCTTTTGCATGATTTAATTCAGAATCTGATGGACATTTTGATGGCAGGCATGGCTCGCGATCCGCAGATTAGAAAAGATTTTTATAACAAATAGGGCAGAGCCAAGGGGAATTGACCCAAACTCTCTCCACAAATTTTTCGAATTTGAGATAAAATTCACACATGGATCATATTTACAGTGACCGGAATAAATATTTTGCACGCGATAAAGGGGCTCCTTGTGTCTTCTGTGAGTCGCAAAAAATAGAGGATAGTTTTGATGATC
>CAYVOY010000032.1:2965-11044 GCA_964453395.1 uncultured Anaerolineaceae bacterium | reverse complement strand
TCTAATTTGATAAGTTTGAGGGCATCCATATACCTTCCCTCTGCCGCCATACGGACGTAACCCTGAACAGAAATATGGGCAGGGCAGGCCGTTTTGCAAGGGGATGTGCCGGTATCGTAGCAGTTAATCTGCGCATCCTCCCGGAAATTGTAGTTCCATTTATCGGGACCCCATGCCGTAAAATCGGGCAATTCCATCTTTGGATAGGTAATCGCTTCTCCGTCTTTTTTGCAAAGTTTTTGGCCGAGTTTTGCAGCTCCGACCGGGCAAACCTCAACACATTTTCCGCATGCGACGCACTTAGCTGCATCGACATGTGCGCGATAGGCCGACGCACTTAGGTTGGGTGTATTATAGAGTTGAGAGGTGCGAATACCATTGCAGGCTCCTGGTGAGCAGTTGCAAATTCCAACGATTTTATCCTGTCCATCGAGATTAGTAATCTGATGTACATAGCCTTTTTCTTCAGAACGCTTTAGTATTTCAAGGCATTCATCGTAGGTGATGTAATGCGTATCCTTTTGCGTTTCGACTAGATATTCTGCCATATCACCAACGCCTATACAAAGGTCGCCTTCGATATCACCAACGCCCTCGTTGCGAATGCATTGCTGACGGCGGCATGAACAGACCGCTATACAGTATTTATCGTACTTATTCAACCAATGGGACAAATGCTCCACCGACACGGATTTGCTTTCAGCGGGGATAGCCGCCTCAACGGGAATCACATGCATACCGACGCCACCGCCTCCAGGCGGTATCTTATCGGCAACCGGGCCGACAACCTGAGCCACATGGTTAAACAATGTTGCGTATTCGGGGAAAGTTTCCAACAGTTTGCCATTCATCATCAAGTATTCACCGGAGCCGACAATGAATTTAGGAACGAAGTACTGTCTTTCCTTTTGTTTGTTTTCCCGGTTGAATTCCATGATTCCGATTCCGCACAATTTTTCACAGATTTGGCGCGCTTCTTCTGCGCTCATTTTATTCTTTTTGGCTATTTGTTCAGGGGTGTAGGCGTTTACTCTTGTTTTACCGAAAGACAGCATAAACAGGGCATCTTCCTTTGTCAAAATCTTGTCCAGTGCCCAAACCTCAGGTTCGTTATTGTTAAAATCCTCCCAGGTTTTTTTATCCATTCTGTCCGAAATCATCTTGGCAAGTTTTTTCAGAATTACTTCTTTTTCCTTGTCCTCAATAACATACTCTTCAGGCAAATAGTCGTACTCATTGAGCATAAAATTCTTCAATGATTCATTTGGCATGGTGTTTTCTCCTTTGATATACAGAAATGGAAACTTACAATATTATAGTAGCATATGTGAAATTTTTGGCAATTATGATTGTTTCATAATTCCTGTTGATTGATGCACAATCTGCATATATAATGTAAGCAAGAGGCTATGCTATGGATATATCTTATATGCTTGAGTTCGTTACCTTGGCTGAGACAAAAAAATATCGTGCTGCTGCACACTCACTACATATTTCTCAATCTACACTGTCGCGTCACATTCAGACGCTGGAGCAGGAATTGGGCTGTGCGCTTTTTTCTCGTTCCACACGAGAGGTCAGATTGACCGAGTATGGGAAAATCTATTTGCCTTTTGCAAAAAAAATTGCTAATGAACATCAAAAGGCACTGTCTGCAATTAAGGCGCATGAGCGGGAAAAGCAAGCCATTGTTCGGTTTGGCATCGTTCATAATCCTGAACTCTACAATGCGATTCAATTAGTTTTAGCCTTTCAGCGGGAGCATTCTGATGTTCCTGTCCATTTGGCAGAAAGTACTTTGCAAGAGCTGTATGCAGACTATGCAGCCGGAAGACTTAACTTGGTTTCAGCTGCATACGCCGAATGGGAAACAGCCCCGGCGAACTTTATTCCAATCGGAAAAAGCAGGTTAATCGCAATTCTTCCTGCTGGACACCCTTATGCCGCCTATGAAAAAATCCAGCTTAGTGCGCTGGAGCAAGTCAAGCTGATTGTGCCGGAGGAAAAAGAAATTCTGTATCGTTATCTTTTTGAAATGTTGGAGCGGGAAGGCATTCGCCCAAACATATTTTATCAAGGCAATCCCTCCGGTCTGTCTGCGCTGCTTACCGAAAATATGGCAATTTTGATTCAGGATATTGCGCGAGCAAGGATGCAGCTTGCTGATGATCTTGTCTTGCGCGATTTAATGCCTCCGATTGTTTACACATTCGGTCTTGAATATCGAGACAGCCTAAGCAAAAACGAAAAAGCTTTTGTGGATTTTGTTCGGGATGCGGCACAGGCGCAGATGCAGATTTATGAATCCAAGACTGGGATATGGACGGCTCTTCATGAAAGCGGCAAATGACCGCATGAAGCTCAAAGATCTCTTCCGCTAGCATTGAAACTATACAATAGATAATGCGGCGTTGATTTTTTTAATAATACACAAGCTTTGTCTTGTTGATTGTGGCTGTTTTAATTGCAATTGTGGCAAGAAGGCTGGGGCAAGTGGCGAAACAATGTCGAAAACATATCAAATTAAAGAAATAATCCGAACTTATTTCCAACTTTTACTGACTGTCGGCTTTGGTTCGGATCATCTGTGTTTGGTGCTCCTACCGGGACTCGAACCCGGGTTTTAGCCTTGAAAGGGCCGCGTCCTAACCACTAGACCATAGGAGCAAACTGTAAGAACGCAATTCTACTTGACGTTTTTTATTGAGTCAAGCCTTTTAAGGCACGAGTTTTGAAATTGGTTGGCAATATACAGTTATCCGTTTCTCGATTTATTGTTCATCAAGATAATCTTTCAAAACCACAGCCTGGTTGTGTTCCTCATCTTTAGCGGAGTATAGTAGTGTAACGGTTTCTGTTTTGGCTCTTTGCTTAAGTTCATCGATGATGCTTTTTACTTCCGGATTGCCATCAAGCTCAGCAAAATAGCGTCGATGAAACTCTGGATACTTGGCTGGGTCATGTGCAAACCATTTTCGCAAGTCCGTGCTCGGAGCAAGCTCTTTTAGCCAGGCATCAAGATGAGCACGCATTTTTGAAACTCCCCGAGGCCATACCCGATCAATTAAAACACGATAGCCGTCGTTGGCAGAAAGGTCGTCATAAATTCTTTTGATTTGATAAGGCATTTCATATACCTCGTAAGTTAAGTGTAAGCCAAAATTAGCCTGAATTAAAACACTGGTTTCTACAAGCCAAAGATTTATAGGGTTTTCAAAATTTATGAAATTCAAGGTTAAATAGATAAAATAAATTATGTTTATCAACGATAGCACTCAAGAGCAATATAAAGAGCTTTCTATCGAAAGGAAAATTATGAACACACATCAAAATTTAACTGAACTAATCGGCAAGACGCCCTTGCTGGAACTGAAAAAAATTGAAAAACTTTACAATCTACAGGCTAAAATAATCGCCAAGCTGGAATCGTTCAATCCGGCCGGTAGCGTTAAGGACAGGATCGCCAAAGCGATGATTGAAGATGCGGAGGCGAAAGGTCTGTTGAAGCCGGATTCCGTCATCATAGAGCCAACCAGCGGGAATACGGGCATAGGTTTGGCAGCGATCGCAGCATCGAAGGATTATCTACTGATTTTGACCATGCCGGAGACAATGAGCCTTGAGCGCAGAAATTTACTCAAAGCCTATGGGGCAGAATTGGTCTTGACCGATGGCTCTTTGGGCATGAAAGGCGCAATTGCCAAAGCTGAAGAACTTGCCAAAGAAACGAAAAATAGCTTTATCCCCGGTCAATTTGTAAATCTGGCAAATCCGGAAGTACACAAAGCCACAACCGGTCCCGAGATATGGGAAGATACTGAGGGTCAGGTTGATATTTTTGTTGCCGGCATCGGCACGGGTGGCACAATCAGCGGAGCCGGTGAATTTTTGAAAGCAAAAAATCCGAATATTCGAGTTGTTGGGATAGAACCTGACGATTCGCCTGTGCTTTCAGAAAATAGAGCAGGGCCGCATAAGATTCAGGGGCTTGGCGCGGGTTTTATTCCCGGGACATTGAATACCAAGATTTATGATGAAATCATTCGTGTCAAAAATGAAGATGCCTTTGAACTTGGGCGCATAATTGCCCGAAAGGAAGGCGTTTTGGTTGGCATTTCTTCAGGCGCGGCACTTTGGGCTGCGATTCAGATAGCCAAAAGAGAAGAAAACAATGGCAAAAACATCGTGGTTATTTTTCCGGATACCGGCGAAAGGTATCTTTCAACGGCGATGTTTGAGGAGGCGTAAAGATGATTGTCAATCTGGCTTTGTTGGCTAAGCTTTCTCAAAAGTTGGTCGGAGAAGGTGGTGTTCATGTCGACTACCCCGAATTGCCGGTGATTATAGAGGTTTTAGGTAAAATCAAGGCGGTGCTTTTTCCTCGTCAGTTTATCAGTCTGACGGAATTTGAAACCCACCAGGCTAAAATTCAAACTTATTTGGCAGAGATTCACACAAAATTAGCGAATGAAATTAAAACTGCCTTTTTAACTCAGGATTTTATTGAGGATGTTTCCGCTCTGGCTGAAGAAAAAGCCGCCAATCTATTGGAAAACTTGCCGGAAATTCAGCAAGCGCTTCTGAAGGACGCTCAGGCTGGTTTTGAAGGTGATCCGGCCGCTCGGACGGTGGACGAGGTGATCTTGACCTATCCGGGCTTTTTTGCGGTTTTTGTCTATCGGCTTGCACACTTCCTTTGCAAGCAGGATGTTCCGCTGCTTCCCCGGATGATGACAGAGTATGCGCATAACATAACCGGAATTGATATTCACCCGGGTGCTACGATTGGAGAATATTTCTTTGTTGACCACGGCACTGGGATTGTCATTGGTGAAACGACAGTTATTGGAAACCGGGTCAAGCTCTATCAAGGCGTAACGCTTGGGGCACTTTCAACAAAATCCGGGCAGCGCCTGGCAGGCAAAAAGAGGCATCCAACAATTGAGGATAACGTTATTATTTATAGCGGGGCATCAATTTTAGGCGGCGATACTGTGATTGGTGAAGGGGCGGTTATTGGTGGCAATGCTTTTATCGTGCGCTCCGTTCCACCAAGGACGATCGTGCGCATGTTGAATCAAGAAGTACAGTATAATGATGGCAGTGGTATGCAAAGCCACGCATTTGAACAACCGGACGCCTGGTTTTATGAGATTTAATGAGTGACCTGCAAGTCTAATTGAACAAAAAACTTGACACTCTTACCCTGCTAATGTAAAATAATCAGTTGTTATCCCGGCAAGTCTTAGTCGGGGTATATTTTGTAGCCAACTTTCCCGGTAGTGGGTGGTAACACGCGCACGAACTGGTTAAGTGAAGATTGGAGAAAAGATGAAGTATGCTATTGTTGAAGCGGGCGGTAAACAATACCGCGCCGAAGAAGGCAAGCTGGTTACAGTTGACCTTCTCCCCGTTGATGTCGGTGAAAATATCAATATCGACAAAGTTTTGATGATTGTCGATGGTGATACTGTGACAGTCGGTACCCCTTATATTGTTGGTGCCAGCTTGAAAACCACAGTTAATGACCAGATTAAGGGTAAGAAAATCTTGGTTTTCAAATACAGATCAAGAGTTAATTATCGCAAACGCGCTGGTCATCGTCAGAAATACACCAGATTACTGGTTGATTCAATTGTGATGGAGTAGTGAAATGGCACACAAAAAAGGTGGCGGGTCATCCCGCAATGGACGAGACAGTCAGGGCCAACGCCTGGGCATTAAAAAATACGGCGGCGAAAAAGTAATAAGTGGCAACATCCTGGTGCGCCAACATGGCACCAAGGTTCATCCCGGATGGAATGTGGGTATGGGGCGAGATTACACCTTGTTTGCAACCATCGAAGGCTACGTAAAGTATGAGACCATCGCGAACGGTCGTAAACGTGTGCATGTTTACGAAACCCCCGAAGGTCCTGCGAAAGGCAATTAGTCAACATGAGAGAAAAAATTCAACCAAAATATTACCCTGAGGCAAAAGTTTCTTGTGCCTCTTGTGGTTCCGAATGGACGACAGGCTCAACTCAACCTGAGATTAGAACCGAAGTTTGCTCAAACTGTCATCCTTTCTATACCGGACAACAAGCACGCTTGCTTGACCGCGAAGGTCAGGTGGATCGTTTCTACAAGCGTTTGCAGGTTCGTCAGGACATTGCAGCTGAGAAAAAAGCAGCTTCTGAGGCGAAAACCTCCCCGAATCGCCCTGTTTCTGAACTAAAACTGACTTCCAAAGCTATTTCCGCTTTGGCTGCAGCCGGTGTTGTTACAACCGGTGATGTCTTAGCTAAACTCGAAGGTGGCGAAAAGGCTATGCTCGATATTGAAGGTTTCGGACGCAAGTCTTTGATCGACCTGAAAAAACAACTGCGCCAGATGGGCTATCAATTGCCCGCTGCTGCGGAAGAAATCGAAATTTAGTTTTTCGAATTTGAAACTCAAAAAGGCAAGCTGTCATGGCTTGCCTTTTTTGGTTTAATTATCTGGTAGCGGGAAACGGGAAATCAGGAAACAGGTAACAGGAAGCAGGAAACAAAAGCGTTTAGGCAATCTACATCATACAAAATTCTTGTTGAGAGTACATCAGGAAATCAAAATCAATGTCTTTTTATTTTTTGGCTGATTTTTTGTTGACGACCTGACGAACCTCTTGGCTCTTGGCTCTTTTTCCCGTTTCCTTTTTCCTGTTTCCTTAACTTCTGTTTTTGATGACTGTTTTTACCGCAATATCGCAAACTTGCCGTATACTTTTATCATTCGAAATTATTGGAGGTTTTATGGCTCATTTATATGGTTCGGTTGAAGTGATAACCGGTTCGATGTTCTGTGGAAAGACCGAAGAACTGATTCGCCGGATACGCAGGGCGACTATTGCCCGGCAAAAGGTTCAGGTTTTCAAGCCGATTATTGATGACCGCTACGCTTATGCCAAGGTTACATCCCATTCCGGGCTCGATTTTCAAGCGATTCCGGTTGATTGTTCGCAAGCCATTTTGGAAAAATTGGAGGAGGGCGTTACGGTTGTTGGGATTGATGAAGCCCAGTTTTACGATGACGGTATCGTTGACGTTGCTC
This sequence comes from uncultured Anaerolineaceae bacterium, assembly GCA_964453395.1. Classification (GTDB taxonomy): domain Bacteria; phylum Chloroflexota; class Anaerolineae; order Anaerolineales; family Anaerolineaceae; genus Mesolinea. The sequence goes on along the minus strand of CAYVOY010000032.1, from coordinate 3,973 downwards.
AAGAATTAGCCAACCGAAACATTCGTGTCATTGTTACCGGGCTGGATACCGATTTTAGGGGTGAGCCCTTTGGCTGCATGCCAACGATGACCGCCAAGGCTGATAAAGTAGATAAATTGACGGCGATTTGCATGGTTTGTGGTGAACCCGCAACGCGCACTCAGCGCTTGGTTAATGGCGAACCGGCGCATTTTGACGACCCGATTGTGATTGTCGGCGCTTCCGAAATGTACGAAGCACGCTGCCGTCGCTGTCATAAAATTCCCCGAGATTGAGGTAAATATGGTTCAGGATTATCATAAATATATCGACAAAGTTTTAGTGACCGAAGAACAAATTCAAGAGCGTTGTAAGCAAATTGGGGCTGAAATTAGCCGCGATTATCAGGGTGAAGAGCTTTTGATTGTATGTATCTTGCGTGGCGGCGTGATGTTTACCGTCGATTTGATTCGGCATATTGATGTGCCTTTGGCAATTGAATTTATGGGAGTATCTTCTTACGGTGCCGGATCAAGGCAATCGGAAGGTGAAGTGCGCATTACGCTCGACCTAAACACAAGCGTTACCGGAAAAAATGTTTTGATTGTAGAGGACATTATCGACAGCGGCAACACGCTTGCTTCGGTGATTCAGATGCTCCAAACGCGTAATCCAAAAACACTATACGTCTGTACCTTGCTGGATAAATTTGAGCGGCGTGAAGTTGAGGTGCCGATTCGGTATAGCGGCTTCCGGATTCCCAATGAATTTGTCTTTGGTTATGGTTTGGATATGGATGAATATTATCGAAATTTGCCCTTTGTCGCCACGGTAGATTTAGCCAAATATGAAGCTCTCGATAAATGAGGATTTAGCTCAATTTCTGAGCCAAATTCGAAGGCTGGCTGTACCAAATAAAATCTGGCTGGTTGGGGGTGCTGTTCGCGATTTACTGTTGGGGAAGGCGGTAAAAGACCTTGATTTTGTCATGGCGGATGGTTCAGCCAGGCTGGCAAAAAAGGTTCGGAA
>CAYVOY010000032.1:0-2865 GCA_964453395.1 uncultured Anaerolineaceae bacterium | reverse complement strand
CGGCTGGTCAGGATGTTGCGGACATATGGCTTGGAAATCGATTCTGAGACGAAAGAATTGATGCGCATAGCCGTAAAGAGTTTGGATCGGATTTCAGGGGAGCGAATTCGCGATGAATTGCTGAAATGTCTAAAACTGTCTGATTGGGCAGAAACTTCCATGCTTTTGGATGAAAGTGGTATTCTCAAAAAAATGCTCGAACTGGCTGGCTATCAGCCGGTTGTGGCTGATTTTGATTTGTCAAATGAGCGTTTTGAGGAGAGCATTAAAATCTTGACCAGCTTGGAAAAAATGCTTGATGACATTAAAAATGGGAATAAGTCGTCCAAATATGTCGCGTTTTTAGCGGAAAAGGAAACTTCTGAAGACTTGTTTGCTAATCTGGATAATATGTTGAGTGAGCCAATTCAGGCTGGGCGAAGCCGCGGGCAACTCTTGGTTCTTTTCACGCTCTTCTTTAGCCTATGCTACAAAAAATCCGAATTGAGTTCATCAGCAGTTTGCCAGGAAAAAGTTACAAGCATGATTTGCGAGGAATTCGCTAAAAAGTTAAGCCAATTTTTCGTATTAGGTGCAAAAGAAGAAAAGTATACTGAATCTGTTTGCAGAGGTTTTTTCTCGATCCTTGATCTGGAAAAACTCGAAGAAGTCCAAAAGCTTGATATATATCGTTTTTTCAAGCCGATTGCTTCTTTTGGGCTTGAAAGCGCACTCCTTCAAATTGCGATTCAACCCATTTTGGATGAACCGGAGCAAAAAACAGTTGAACTTTCCCGGAAAATCATCTTGACTTGGTTCCTGGACCAGGAAAGCGTGGTAAACCCTCCTCGATTGGTTGATGGAATTAGCTTGCAACAAACCTTGAAGCTCAAACCGGGTCCGTTGATGGGGGATTATCTTGAAGCGGTCCGCGAAGCACAGGTGATGGGCGCTGTGAAGACGGAGGAGGAGGCGATTGAGTTCGTAAAAGGCTTGATGAGCGAAGTGAAATAGGCGGTGATTTGTACAAAGAATTAGCAAAATAATGCGCGTAGCCAAGATATCTAATGCAAATCTGGGTGTTTGTTGCGCATAGCCAAAAGAGAGTGTGCTGAATCTGCAAGAACCAGCAAAAATTATTTCACTGATTGATAAATCTATGCGTGTAGCCAAAACAGCCATTACGATAATAGCATGATGGAATTCGCTTATTTTGGGGACTCCGACAATATAGAAAATGAAATGTCGGAGTGCCCAAAAACAGGGCATTCCGACCTACAATTTAACTCCTTCATGCGTATAAAATGAAACGCCTGTATGGTTGGAATATTTGTTTTCAAGGTATTTCTACATTTAAACCCGTAGGTCGGAATCCGCTTCCTTTGCGGACTCCGACAATATGGAAAATGAAACGGCGGAGTGGGCAAGGGGTGCTCAATTCGTCAAACATACAAATGGAGGATTTTCATGTAGCGATGCTTAATATTGCAGTGCTTGTAGGTTGATTGAAGTACCGGAATGCATTGAAGGGCGACTGCTTCCGTTGCAAACTTCTACATTTAAAAAAAGAAATGTCGGGGTGCCCAAAAACATGGCATTCCGATCCACAATATAACTTCTTTAAAACGAAGTGATTACGCCTATCGCAATCTACCAATGGAGCATTAAAATCATCAGGTCCTTGTAAACCTCTATTTAGATAGATTAGATGATGCATGATACTCTAAATAGAGGAGTTTGAGATATGCAAGAATTAGACTGGATTTTTAAACGCAGAAGTATTAGAAAATTTACCCAAGAACCGTTGGATGAGGAACAAGTTAGCCTCCTCTTCCAAGCTGCAATGGCAGCCCCTTCAGCCTTGAATTTGAAACCTTGGAAGTTCGTTGTGGTTCAAGCACCGGAACAGCTTGCAGCTTTGAAAAAGGCCTTACCATTTGGAAAAGTTGATGCACCATGCGCTATCGTTGTTTGTGGTGATTTGCAATCTTTCCGGAAAATCGTGGTGGAACGCTATTGGCAGCAAGATTGCAGTGCTGCTTCTGAAAACATTTTGCTTGCGGCAACCGCTATGGGCTTAGGGACAGTTTGGTGTGGCGTGCATCCAATTGCCTCAATAGAGCGGGCCGTGCAAGCTGCTTTGGAAATCCCAAACGGGGTGATTCCACTGAACACTATTTTTGTGGGCTATCCAGCGGAAGAAAAAGAAGCCAGAACGCAATATTCTGACAAAAATGTCTATTATGATAAGTATGGTAAAAACCGGGAAGACTAAGGCAGAAAATAATTAAGAGAAAGTCCCGAGAATGGGCCATAAATTTATCGAATTAAATTTGACTAAATAAAGATTCCTGGGACATCTTATTTTATTGTATGAAGAAAAGTGGGCTTTTCCAAACATATCTGGATCTAATAAATGCGCGTAGCCAAATGGCTATACCAAACTACCTAAAGGGGTCCTCTTTAAGGCTATACATCGGACAAAGTCTGTGAGTCAAACGAAATCCCTAGAGGAAGTGATAATCGATCATTTCGTTTGGGATTCCAACTATGTGGGCTAAACAAAATGTACGGGCGGGTTCAATTCGTGAGCGTTTTGCCAGGATTCAAACCGTAAAACCTGCCCACTTTGCCCTTGACCCCAATCCCTTTTCACTTGACCCAGGACCACAATCCGCCCACATGGATTCATGATATCAATTTGGCAAGGGCGGGTCTGGCTAATTGGGCGATTATTGAGCGCTCGTGAATTGGATCCGCCCGTATGGTGTTTTATATAGAGAATAATGAATTGAACCTCTCAGCAATAGGACATTTCTAACTTGCCAGCGATAGGACATTTCTAACTTGCCAGCGATAGGACATTTCTAACTTGCCAGCGATAGG
>CAYVOY010000031.1:0-11152 GCA_964453395.1 uncultured Anaerolineaceae bacterium | reverse complement strand
GCTGCTTTGACAATCAGTTCAACTTCCGAGCCGGTTGCCATCAGGACAAGTTCAACCTCTTTATCGCCCAAATCTGCCATTACATAAGCACCCTTTTTAGTGCCGCAAGCGCAGGCAAATTTTTCGCGGTCGAATGTCGGCACAGCTTGCCGGGTCAAGGCCAGCAAAGTCGGGGCATGGCGGCGTTCAATTGCAATCTTCCAGGCTTCAACGGTCTCGTTCGCATCAGCCGGACGCAATGTTACCAGGTTGGGCATTGCTCGGAAACTGCTCAGATGCTCAACCGGTTGATGGGTTGGGCCATCCTGGCCAAGGAAGATACTGTCATGTGAGAAGACCCAAATGCTCCCCGTGTCAGAAAGAGCCGAAAGTCGGATCGACGGGCGCATATAATCCGAGAAGACAAAAAATGTAGCTCCATAAGCAATCATGCCGCCATGCTGATTTAAACCGTTCGTGATTGCGCCCATGGCATGTTCACGCACACCATAAGGAATATTGCGGCCCTCGTAATGCTCTTTTTCGAAAAGCGGGCTGCTGTCAATCGTGACGGAGTTTGAACCACTCAAATCGGCTGATCCACCAGCAAGTTCCGGCAAAACCGCAACTAAGGCGTTGATAATTTTGCCCGAGGCAGTTCGGCTTGCCAGCCCCTTTTCGTTTGCCTCGAATTTCGGTAAAACATCCTGCCAATTTTCCGGCAATTCGCCTGCGATAACCCGTTTGAATTGGGCTGCCAGTTCGGGTTTTTCAGCTACGTATTCTGCAAAGCTTTCGTTCCATTCATTTTCTGCTTTCGCCCCTTTGGACAGAGCCTGGCGATAATGCGCCAAAACTTCGTCGCTGACGTAGAATTTTGGCTCAACTGGATAGCCCAAAGCGACTTTGGCACCGGCAAGTTCTTCATCGCTCGGAATGCCTGAATGCGCTTCCGAAAGTCCGCCCCAACTGGGATAGCCATAACCAATAACCGTCCGGCAAAAAATAATAGAAGGTCGCGGATCAGCTTTGGCAGCGATAATTGCGCGATCGATTTTGGCGACATTATTGCCATCTTCCACATGCAAAACCTGCCAGCCGTAAGCCTCATAGCGTTTTGCGCGATCTTCCGTAAAAGTGATATCGGTGCTGCCGTCAATCGTAACGCGGTTGTCATCGTAAAAGACAATCAGCTTGCCAAGTTCGAAATGTCCTGCCAGAGAAGAGGCTTCGGAAGAGACACCTTCCATCAAATCACCATCACCGGCGATGACATAGGTGTAATGGTCAACAATTTTGTGTGCTTCGCTGTTGTAGAGCTTCGCCAAATGTGCCTCAGCCATGGCAGTGCCAACCGCAACCGCCAAACCTTGCCCCAAAGGACCGGTTGTTGTCTCCACACCAGCCGTATGCCCATATTCAGGGTGACCGGGGGTCAGACTATTGGGTGTCCGGAATTGCTTCAGCTGTTCCATGGTCATTTCTTCGTAACCGGTCAGATAGAACAGGCTGTACAGAAGCATCGATCCATGTCCGGCAGAGAGGATAAAACGGTCCCGATCTGACCATTTTGGATTAGCAGGGTTAAACTTCAAATGTTTGGTAAAAAGCGTGTAAGCAATTGCAGCGGAACCCATCGGCATTCCGGCATGTCCCGAGTTTGCCTTTTGAACTGCATCGGCGGATAAGAAGCGAATAGCATTGATTGCCTCTTCTTGTAATGGCGTATTCTTTTCCATAAAGCTCCTTTTCAGAGTAAAAAAGAGGTCTGAAGTCAGACCCCTCAATTTTTAAGTCAAGTATAACGTTAATAACAAAAAAGTGGTTAGCTGTAGGAGTGCGAAGAATTTTCATTAGGGGATTATCGACATCGATCATGAGGCTTGTCCAATCAATTACGTTAACGGACAAACGCAAGGCTTGTCCGTACAGACAGGACTCTATTGCCCCCGATGCGAAGCGAGTGGTGTGACTCCGTTCAGGAAGGCTTGTCCGTACGGACGGGGTTAATACGGACTGATTTTTTATCTTTTGAATTTCAAATAGAGCCAGATTATCCCAAAAAGCAGAGCAGATATCAAAAGCCCGAGCCTTAAACTTGGTGGGACAACCTCTTTGATTTCGGGCATTGCTTCACTTGTTTCAAGAGCTGAAACGTGGAACGTGTCGGATTCCTTAATTACCTCTCCCAATTTCTCAGGGTCGATGCCAAAAATTGCCGGAGCTTCGTGCTCATGCGGCTCGGCATTTTCCTGCGGGCTTGCCCCGAGGAGTGGCAAGGGTTCTTCCAATGCTTCTTCCGGGATTGTCATCGGTTCTGCCATTACATCTTCCGGCATTTCTCTTGTTTCGGGTGCTGCTTCTTCGAAGTTTTCTTCAGAAGGTGCCTCGGACGTCTGGTCATCCAATGGTGCAGAACTAACCGCAATTTCTTCAACTTGATCTTCAACAGCCGTTTCGGGAACACTTGCCAAAAAGAGGTTAATTTCATAACCACCGGAATTGGAGATACCTCCGGCTCCGCCTTTACCGCCGATGCCGTCAAAACCGCTGTAATTCCAATTGATAACATCAACCGGTGGAGTTTCCACCTCATCACGTACTGCTGCCATCGGGATGGCTTCGTTCAGTGAAGGTGCTTCTTTAGCCATTAATGCCGGAGATGCAGAATAATTGTTGAAAACCAATTCACTGCCAAATATTACCCCAAACAAAAGAGCCGAAATTGCACTCGCCCAGCCAAACATCGGCTGCCAAAAAGCCGAGCGTTTCGCTTTTTTGGCTTCGGCGCGGGTTAGCGTGAAGTTATGAGGAACAGAGCGGGTCGGCAATTGCGCCATCATCTGCTTCAGCTTTTGTTGCTGACGATAGCTCTCCGCTAAGTGTTGTGATTCACCCAAACGCTTGTTGAATTCAACCTGCTCGGGCGCACTCAAATTTTGGTCGACCGCAGCGGCTAATAACTCCAAATCCCTTGGGCTTAATTTTTCCTGATTAAACATTTTCATCCTCGATATTTAGACGAAATTGCTCAGGTAAAAGTTCCCTTTTGTTCTTTAAACAATCTTGCATTCTTAAACGTGCCCGACTCAGGCGGCTTTTAACCGTTCCGACCGGGCTTTGAATAACTTGGGAGACGGTTTCATAATTTTCGCCGGAAACATCAACCATCACAATCACTGTTTTTTGGTCAGGGTTGAGCTGGTCCAGACAATCTTGAATCGCTTGTTCCAATTGGGCATTTATTGCCGCTTCTTCCAAATCAACCGATTTATCAGCAAGCCATTCCGGCGATTCTATCAAATCACCCTCGTCCGTTTCCGGTTCAAGCGGGACAGTTGGACGGCGTTTTAGCTTTCGTAGCTCATCGTAACAGGTGTTGGTAACAATCCGCAAAAACCATGATTTGAAAGAACCACCGCGGTAGCTGTCCATCTTTCGATACATCAAAATAACGGCGTCTTGAGTGGCATCAGCCGCGGCAGCCTCATTATTCATGATTCGATAGGCAAGGTTAAAGGCAAGCTCCTGATAGCTGATAACCAGCTGATTAAAAGCATCCAAATCGCCATCAATGGCTTTTTTGATTAGAAGTGACTCTTCCATTTGTCTATTGGTTGCAATAAATGAACCAATCTCCCTCAAAGGGATTGAGAACCTAAGTTCGCTTAACTTTTCTTCGATTCTGAATCGGAATCGCGCAAATGAGGGAAGAGGATAACCTCTCTCAACGTGCGCTGACCGGTCAGAAGCATCACAAAGCGATCAATGCCCAATCCCAAACCACCGTTCGGGGGCATGCCATAAGCCATCGCCTGGATGTAGTCTTCGTCAATCGGGTTCCGCTCTTCTTCGTCATCGTCGTAGGTGTGTCCGCTCTCAAGGAAGCGTTGTTCCTGATCAAGCGGGTCGTTCAATTCGGTAAAAGCGTTACAAATTTCCATTCCGCCGATATACCCTTCAAAACGCTCAACCGTTGTCGGGTCATCCGGCATAGCTTTTGCCAGCGGTGATATATCGCGGGGATAGTCAAAAAGGAAGGTCGGTTGAATCATCAGTGGCTCAAGATAAGTCTCAAGCAAGGTGTTAATTAACTTACCTCTGGATATACCCGGTTTGAATACAATCTTCTTTTCGCGCATAATCGCAGCCAAAGATTCGGCATCGGGGTAATCGTGGATGTCAATTCCGGCATTGTCAATTAAGCCCTGACGGATTTGCAAACGGTTCCAGGGTGGGGTCAAATCAATCTCATTGCCATCAAAATTAATTTTGGTCGTCCCCAAAACTTTTTGCGCCACTTCCGCGACCATTTGTTCGGTCATTTCCATGATAATTTTGTAGTCGGCATAAGCCATATAAAACTCAAGCTGAGTAAATTCAGGATTATGTTTGAACGAAACGCCTTCATTGCGAAAATCGCGTCCAATTTCATAAACCCTGTCCAAACCGCCAACCAACAAACGCTTCAGATAGAGCTCAAAACTAATCCGCAAAAATAGTTCCTGATGGAGCTGATTATGATAGGTTGTGAAAGGTTTCGCGGCAGCACCGCCATAAATCGGCTGCAAAATGGGGGTTTCGACTTCCAAAAAATCGCGATTATCCAAAAACTCACGAATCGCCTTAACCGTATTCGCCCGAATTTTGAAAATTTCGCGCACTTCCTGGTTTACTGCCAAGTCGACATAACGCTGACGATAACGCGTTTCCGGATCGCTCAACTGAGCATGCCGAATCACCTCACCGTCGACGACTTCATCTTTATCAGCCGGCAGCTGCAAGAGCGCTTTTGCCAGCATGCGGAAAGATTCGACCTGCAAGGTAACTTCGCCCCGACGGGTGCGGAACATCTTGCCCTTGGCTTCGATGAAATCTCCCAAATCAAAGAAACGGACAAATTCATCCAATTTTTCCTGACCAAGCTCATTCACACGCAACAAAAGTTGCACTTTGCCACTCTTATCTTCGATGTGAGCAAAACTAAGCTTGCCCATATCGCGTTTAGCGCGCAAACGTCCGGCTAAAACAAGTTCAGCGCTTTCGCTTTGCCCTTCTGCTTCGGCTTTTTCAAATTCAGCAATCGCTTCGGCGTTGAAATGGGTCTTATGAGCACGCGTTGGGTAGGTTTCTATTCCTTGCTCGCGCATTTGTTCGAGTTTGTTAAGTCTTTGGTTCTCTAATTCGGAAAAATCGTCTTTTAACATTCTTTGTCCTTTACACAAAAATGCCCCATCCGATTAGGTGGGGCATTTACCTGGTTTTTTTACTCTACTTCCAAAATTTCAACCGTGTAAGCACCACCGGGTGTTTCCACTTTTATTTTCTCGCCAGCCTTATGATTGAGCAAAGCACGCCCAATTGGCGATTCGTTCGAAATCTTTCTCCCGAGGGGGTCTGCTTCGGCCGGACCGACAATCATATAAAGCTCAGGCTCCCCGCCTTCTTCGACTATCTTTACTTTTGAGCCGACTTGAACGATCCCATGAGGGTTCTCGTCTTCGCCGATGATGTGGGCATTGGCGAGCAGTATCTCGAGATCTTTAATACGCCCTTCAACGAAAGATTGTTCGTTTTTCGCTGCTTCAAATTCAGCGTTTTCAATCAACTCTCCGTCTTCCATGGCATCTTGCAGACGTTGGGCAACTTCTTTGCGTTTCTCTGTACGCAAATAATTCAACTCTTGTTCGGATTTCTCATATCCATCACGCGTCAGGTATGAACTTGGCATAGCACTTCCTTTAATAAATATTGCTTCCCCAGCGGGATAAACACAAAATGCGCCTCGGAGGTTGAAACCTTCTTAACGCCAGAGGCATATTATACTATGAATTCCTTTTAATCAAGAATAAATGTAAACTGACAATTCAACTCCACATCGGTGGTGCCGGTTGAGGATCAGGTGTCCGTTTTTTGGACAAATAGCCAATTAACAAGCCAAAAAGGAAACCTCCGATATGGGCAAAATAAGCCGTGCCGCCATTGTCTGCAACGCCTAAAGAGCCTACCCCGTTAATCAACTGCAAGATAAACCACATTCCCAAAACAAAGATGGCGGGAACGAGGGTTAATCTGGCAAAAAAACCAAGCGGAATGAAGGTGTAGACCCGACTCTTGGGGTAAAGTATCAAATATGCGCCTAAAACTGCCGCAATCGCACCACTGGCTCCAACCATTGGAATGGGAGAAGATGGATTTATAGCAATTTGCAAGCCAGCTGCCGCAACTCCACCAAGAAGATAAAAAGTGATATAGAGCCCGGATCCAAGACGATCTTCAATGTTGTCGCCAAAAATCCAGAGGTAGAGCATGTTGCTGATAAGGTGCATCCATCCGCCATGCATAAACATGCTGGTGAAGATGTTCATAATACTTTTTAGATTAATCCCATTGCTAAAACTTGCCGGAACCAGCGCATACTGAGCATAAATCTGCTCGATTCTTCCGTTGTTGAGAAACATCCATAAAAAAACTACTACATTAATACCAATTAATAGATAATTGACGATCGGTTTTCGATGCGTCTTGATTGTGTCGCGAATAGGAATCATGAAAGCTCCATTTCTGCAGAACTAGCTGCCATTTGATTTGCTAATATTACCTTTAATCTGGGATTGTCACGATAGAAACCTCTACGCTCTTCAGGCAAAAGCGCCGCAATTTGACACATGATTTCCGTCAAATTTTGGTCGAGGACATCTTTTTGGCTTTGACCATCTTCCGGTTGAACCAAAGAATAGGGCCGTCCAAAAATTACTTTGACATTCGCTTTCCTAAACCGCAAAACAGATTTCTTCACCTCTACCGCGCCCAAAACAGCTGCGGGAACAACCGGGACATTGGCTTTCAAAGCCAAAAGCGCGCTGCCGGGTTTTCCTTCCTGCAAGTTGCCGGTTTTCGAACGTGTTCCTTCCGGTGCAATCCCAAGCAGACCGTCGCTTTTCAAAAAATCAGTTGCCTGGTGAAAAGCTTGAAAGTCATAGCCTTCACGGTTAATCCAAATTACGCCAACTTTATTGAGAAACCAACTAACAATAGGAGTATTTTGATACTTGTTCGCGACCATGGGGACAATGTCTTTCCGATCAGTAGACATCATCAAAAACGGAGTGTCCAGAATACTGATGTGGTTGGTTGTAACGAGGTAAGCGCCCTTGTCCGGCAGATTTTCGGCTCCTTCAACTTCGAGGTTTGCTACGAGTCTTGCAATCCATCGAAGCGCTTTCAAAAGCCATTGGCGGAAACGACTCGTTTCCACGTACTTTTTCAATTCGGACATTAATTTTCCTCAGTTATTTTGTTTTCTTTAAAGACATATCGTGAGAAGATAACGAAAGCAAGGAAAAGCAAGATTGACATGCCCAGCAATAGCCCAGTCGAAAGCAGCTCATTCACGTTTCGTTCTAAAAGTGCGGGGATTGTCTGGGTAAAGACTGCTATCAAATTCCACAAGGCATGAATCGCCATAGTAATAACGTAAATCACAATTGTTCGGGCATGGTTGCGGTCTTGCTTGCCTTTGGCTAGAGCCCAGCCAATCAGTGCACCGTTGAACATGTGTATCAAGGTGCCACCCATTCGCCCAAACAAGACAGCGGTCAAATCGCCATCCCCAACAAGAGCCAGTTGACTGGCATAGAGTCCGCCTTCGAGGACGGCAAAGGCAAAACCACTCAACATCCCTGCAAAATAGCCTTCGCTCCCGCTTAGCTTTCGACCAAGCAGAGGCCAAACCGCAAGGGTCTTAAAAAGCTCTTCGGTAATCGGGGCAATCACAGCTACCAAAGCAACCACCACAAGGATAATTAATAGGGGCGAAGCAAACATCAGCTCCAAATCCTGCATCATCGCGGAAGTGTTGATTAGGTTCGGCAGGAAAACCATCATGCCGACAAAAACACCGATGACAGCAAGTAAAACTTGAACAATCATGATATAAGGCAGGGAAAAATTCGCAGTAAAGCTAACAACCGAGGCATCTCTTCCGAGATGCTTCCCTAACAATTTGCCGCTGAATAACTTCAGGAAAAACAGGGCGGGAGCCAAGACAGCCAAAAAAGTTGCCAGGGCGTAAAGCCAGTCCGGATAGTTAAAGAATTGTTCCAGAACAATCAGTAGAATCTCGCCTAAGACAAGCAATCCGATAATTCCATTTATGAACTGGGGTTTGATCGAATTTGACTTGCCGCTTAACCTGCGAATGCTGCCAACGACAGCAAAAATCCCCGTCAAAAGCATAAAACCGAACACGTACGCCAAAAGGTATACGGTTCGGTTATCAATTATTTCGGTGATTTCGCCAACAGAAACCTCTGCCGGTGAAACCAACAAGAACCAGAGCATCAAACCAGCACCAACAATCACCAGACCATTAATAATCAGGTTGAGCCAATGCATCCAGCGCGGGCTGGTTTGATTTTCTGTTGTTTGTATGTTCACTATTTTTCGTTAATCGTAATTTTGATAATCTTATCGCCGATTGGTAAATCGGGATTGCTATCAGAATCACGTTCGGTAATCTTTTCTAAGACATCAATGCCATCAATCAGTTTACCAAAGATGGTATAGCCACCATTCAATTGAGAAACAGGAACGTAAGTAATAAAAAACTGGCTACCGCTTGTGCCTTCTTCTTGTGTTCTGGCAACACCCAGCATGTAAGGTTCGTCATAGGTCAATTCGGGAGAAATCTCTTCGCGATAGCGATAACCTGCGCCGCCCATTCCAGTGCCGCTTGGGTCACCGCTTTGAGCCATGAAGTCATGGAAAACTCTGTGGAAAGTTACGCCGTCATAGAAGCCCTCACGAGCCAAATGGACAAAGGAGTTAACTGCCAGGGGTGCTTGTTTGGGGTAGAGTTCCAAAACCATCTCGCCGTTTTCGGTTTCGATCGTCGCGGTATATTCTTTATCCTGGTCAATAACAAAGGGAGGACATTCGAAAACCATACCTTCTTCGGCTTTCATCACTTCAAGGAAGCTGCCAAAATAAGGAATCGAGCGGGTATCAATTGGGCGACGGTTGAGCAAAACGGTAGGAGTGCCATTAATTCCAGCCTCGAATGCAGCGGTTTGACCGTCAGTGATTTTTTGGCGAAGTTCTTCGCTTTCAAAATCAGCTTTGAACTGATCCATGTCTAATTCGAGATCTTCTTCAGCTGTGGTCATCAACCATTCGGTCAACTCTTCTGCAGGTAGCTGGGCAATGTTTCCCTGATTGTTGAAAATCGCACGATACATCTCCCAAAACTTTCCTTGCTGTCCGGATGCTTCAGCTGCATAGGCTGCTAAAGGTGCGGTGGGATGGAGAGAATCCAAAGGCAATGCACGATAAACCAGACGAACTTCATCGCCATGCTTTTCAATCAGTTTTTCAAATTCTGTAAAAGCAACACCACAATAGGGGCAGAAGAAATCGGTGTATTCAACAATCGTCAGCTTTGCGTCTTTGGGACCAATCGACCATTCTTCATCGCTAACCTCGGGGAAAACTGAAATTTGTGCTTCTTGTTCGGGAGTAAGCTCGGGGAAGAGCGCACCTTCAACGGTACAAACCATTTTGCCATCTGCATCGACAATGGGCAAAACTTCAGTCGGTTCCAGCGGAATATTTTCCTCTGTGTCTTCGGGTTCAACTTCTATAACAGCCGTGGGTTCTTCCACAACCGGAGGTGTGGCCTCGATAACTTCGCAGGCGCCCAACACCATTGCGAAAACGAGAAAAACCCACAGGTATTTTGTATATTTTTTCATTAGAAAATCCTTTCATGCAACGAAGCTTTCTGCTTCGCTGTTGCAAACATTTATTTTACATCGTGCAGAAGGGCATTCCGCACCAGGGTTCTAAGCTGATCTTGCACCAAGTCTGCCGGTTGAGAGGCATCCACAATCCGCCAACGTTCCGAATCTTCCTGAGCCAGTTGATGATAGCCTTTGCGAACCCGTTCGTGAAATGAAGTCTCATAAGCATCCAGACGATTCCATTCTTCTTTGGCTTTCTTCCTTTTTAAACCGGTCAGAATGTCTACATCAAGCAAAATAGTAAGGTCAGGCTTCAAACCATTCGTTGCAAATTGTAACATTGTTCGCAGTTTGTCTAAATCGAGGCCATGCCCATATCCCTGATAGGCTAAAGTTGAATCGCCAAAGCGATCACAAAGAATCACTTTGCCTTCCGCCAAACTTGGTTTTATCAATTCTTCCACTAATTGCGCCCGGGCAGCCAAAAAAAGTAAAATCTCGCTTCTGGGATGCAAGTTTTCATTATCCATCCGCACCAAAACTTCGCGAATTTGGTCACCAATCTTTGTTCCACCCGGTTCACGGGTTCTAACCACACTATAGCCGAGGCTTTCAATATACTCTGCTAATAATGGGAGCTGGCTGCTCTTGCCACTGCCTTCCGGTCCCTCAAGACTGATAAACATGTTTAGTCCTTATAAATGCGCACATAGCGGTTTGGATCTTTCCCGAAGGATCGGGAAACCAAATGTGCATTCTTCGCAATCTCATGTTGCTGACGACGAGCAGGAGCAGGCATGGGTGGCAAATTAACGAAACGCTCTCCGTTTTTCACCATCAAAACCGCTTCTTCAGCCTGATCAGAGGCTTCTTCAAGCAAACTCAAGCGAACTTGCTTCGGTCTTTGCTGAAAATAATCGCCGAGAAACTGTTCAACCTGTCCGATTGAGTTAGATTTAATGACAAATATCGGCAAACCGCGTTCTTCTGCCTGGACGATCGTTTCCAAACGGTCGCGATAATATTGCTTTTGGGTGAGGAAGATATCCGCCTCGTCCAAATCTTTAACCACAACCGCCGGTAAAGCCATGTTTTTTATGGCTTGCAAGAGGCGATTTCGGGCAATACCAAAGGCAAATATTTTCTTATCCAAAAGATCTGTGCCGGGGTCGCTGTCATCCAAAATCTCTTCCGCTAAAAAATCCTCATAGCGGTCAGTGGTTTTGCCTGCAGCCGTTTCATAGCTGGCTTGCCGGGGAGCAAGCGGCAAATTACTGCTTCGGTCAAAAGGACTTTTATCCATTTTCCCTCGACGGACGGATTGCGAAACGGTCGGCATGGCTTGTTTAGCTTGTTTTACCAGTTTAACCCGGCCTTCTTTATCGCGGAAGCGCTCTTCGGGAGGAAGTGGGTAACCGCGCAAGATGCCATCA
>CAYVOY010000030.1:0-11212 GCA_964453395.1 uncultured Anaerolineaceae bacterium | reverse complement strand
GGCAAGTTACAAAGTTAACAGATGAGAGCGTATCAAGTCAAAACATTCATACCACTCCGTACGGACGGTGGCTTGTCTCCGTCCGAGAAAACTCATCAGATCAAAGCATTGGCGGATAGAGTCGAGCCCTATCCGTACTGAGAGCTCTGCAAATTCGAGGCTTTGATCCTTAATTCTTGGCTCTATTCCCCTGTTTTTTCCTCAAATTCCCTTCCCTAAAATTTTGAATCAATGATAAAATAGCAATCACTATTTCGGGGCGGTGGCGGAATAGGCAGACGCAACGGACTTAAAATCCGTCGATGGTGACATTGTGTGGGTTCGACCCCCACCCGCCCTACTTTTTACTCGTTAAAGCTCATTCTTCTAATGCAGGATTGGGCTTTTTCCTTTAATCTGACTGGATTTCCTTAAATAACCCCCTCTTAAAAACTATTATGAGCGGTTGTTCCTAAAACAAGAAAGCTTGCTCAAATATCCTTGATTCAATTCTTCTTCCACAACCTCATTGCCACAACCCTCTCTCCTTTCTCCTTTTTGCAAAATTAACACCAGCATCCCTGCCTGTAGGTATAATAAAGGTCTAATCAAAAGGAGAAAAAATGACCGAATCTATTCCAAAATGGGACTTAAGCAATATTTATCTTGGTTTGGATGACCCCAAACTTCTCGCAGATATGGCAAAAGTGGCTGAAGACACCAGCGCATTGTCTGCTCTTTTCGAAAACGAACTCTTGCCACTGAGTGGTCAACAACCTAAACCGGAAGTTCTCAGCGAAAAACTGAGCCAAACGGTTGACTTAATTAATGAAATTCAGACCCTCTCGAGTACGATTGGTTCTTACCTTCATGCAATCACAAGCACGGACAGTTACAACAAAGCTGCTGAACAACTGAGCTCAAAATTTCAGATCAGCATGTTGCCATTGCAAAATGTTATTGTACGGATAACTGTTTGGCTTGGGAAGATGTCCGATCAATTGCCAGCTGCCCTTGCCATCCCTGGCAGTGCCCACGAACATGCCTTCGCTATCAAAGAACAAGCCCATCAAAGCCAATATCTAATGAGTGAAGCCGAAGAAGAACTGGCAAACGAACTTTCTCTCTCCGGTGGTTCGGCTTTTGGTGACTTGCAAGGCACGCTGACCTCCCAAAAAGAGGTTGAGTTTGAACTCGATGGCAAGCTTGAAAAATTACCATTGCCTGCCTTGATTAACCTGCGCAGCCATCCCGAGGCAGAAGTTCGCGAAAGAGCTTACAAAGTCGAACAAGCCACATTTGAAGATATGAAAGAAGCCTTGGCAGCCTGTTTGAACGGCGTCAAAGGCGAGGTCAACACGCTTGACCGTAAGCGCGGACGGGAAGATTCTTTGCATTCTTCTATTGAAGCAGCACGGATTGACCGACAAACGCTGGATGCTATGATGGGCGCAATTGAGGACAGCCTGCCGATGTTCCGCGATTATCATCAAGCCAAAGCAAAACATTTGTGCATGGAAAAACTTCCCTGGTGGAGCCTCTTTGCCCCGGTCGGCAGCGTTGACAAAACCTATACTTTTGACGAAGCACGCGATATTGTTTTGACTAATTTTGCCACTTTCTCTCCCGAAATGGCCGAATTTGCCCGTAACGCTTTTGACAAAAACTGGATTGACGCGCTCCAGCGCCCCGGTAAACGCGGTGGTGCCTATTGTATGGAAATCAACGGCGTAAAAGAAAGCCGAATCATGTCCAATTTTGACGGTTCGTTCGATCAGGTGATGACGCTTGCGCATGAACTTGGCCATGCCTTCCATAATTATTGTGCTTTCCAGGCAAACAAGACCCCACTCCAGTCGAATACACCAATGACGCTGGCAGAGACCGCTTCAATTATGTGCGAAACGATCGTTCTGAACGCCCTGATTGCCCAAACCGAGGATCCCCAGGCAGAGTTGGCAATCCTGGAAACTTCTATTTCAAGTGATGCCCAGACAATTGTTGACATTTACTCTCGTTTCTTGTTTGAGCGTGAAGTTTTTGAACGCCGGAAACAAGCGACTCTTTCAGCTGATGAGATTAACGAGATTATGCTTCAAGCACAACGCGATTCTTATGGCGATGGCATTGACCCTGAGGTGATGAACAAATTCGCCTGGACCTGGAAACCCCATTATTACTCCACCGGCTTGTCTTTCTATAACTATCCCTATGCTTTCGGCAATCTCTTTGCCAAAGGGCTTTATGCGATATTTAAAGAGAAGGGCGAGGCTTTCGTGCCGGATTACAAGGCTTTGCTCGCAAGCACGGGTGAAGAAATGGCTGCTGAACTGGCTGAGCGCTTTGGAATTGACATTCGAAGTAAGGAATTCTGGGCGAAATCCCTGGCAACCATCGCTCCACAGATCGAACGGTATGAGCAATTGTAGGAAGAGTCTGACAAATGCGTAGGGCTAGATTGAATGGGCTTTAAGCTTTGTGATTGTTAAGTAGAGCGCCCATTCAATCAGCCTGTATTCAGGTTTCGCTTTCAACTTTAGATTCCTGTCGGCGGATTGAAGATGGGATAACACAAAAAATCCCTTGAGGCTTAACCATCTTCAATCGCGCCCTACGAAACTAGGGTCTTAAGATGAAGAATGACCAATAAAATCAGGGATTCGCGATTGTGCGAATCCCTGCCTTTTTTAATTAGTGAAAATGCATCGGGCGGGCTTTGACATCACCCTACACTGGATGATCACATCCACATAAAATTATATACAAACCAACTTCCCTATCCCTTGACCGAACCGGCGGTTAAGCCACCAACGATTTGGTCTTGCAGAACAAGGTAAATGATCATAATCGGCAAAGCGGCAATCAAAGCACCGGCTGCGAAAACGCCCCAGTTTTTGGTATATTGGCCTGAGGTGAAAATCTGCAAGCCAACCATAACCGTTTGCAATTCCCTTTGGGTTAGCAAGGTACGGGCGATGACAAATTCGCCATATGTGCCAATAAAACTCAGGATACCGGTAACGGCAATAATCGGGCGCAAGAGTGGGAAAATCAACTTAGAGAAGACTTGCCAATCGGTTGCACCGTCAACACGAGCCGATTCGTCAATATCCCGAGGGATGGTATCCATGTACCCTTTAATCAACCAGATGTTCATCCCCATTGCTCCGCCGGTGTAGACCAAAATCAGCCCGGCATGGGTGTTGAGACCCAGCATGGGGATTACGTCTCCAATTTGTTTTGAGATTGTAAAAAGAGCCACAATTGCAAGCACATTGGGGAAGCTTTGAATCAGCAAAATAGCCTTCAGCAAGCCTTGACGTCCCCTAAAGCGGAAGCGCGAAAAGGCAAAAGCAGCCAAAGTGGTCAGACCCATGGTTAAAAGCGTGGATGTGGTTGAAACAATCAACGAATTCTTCAACCAAGTGAAAAATGGGAAAATCGGATTGTTTACGAGAGCTTTGAAGTTGTCAAAATTCCAATTATTGGGAATCAATTTCTGGCTTGCCAAGTCATTGACTGGGTTAATCGCTGCAGAAATCATCCACAGCAAAGGCAAAAGACTGAAGGCAATTAAAACAACTGCCAATGCCCAGCGCCAAATCAATCCGATGGTATGGCTACGTTTGATGGATGATTTTTTAAGCATTTGAACCAACCTCCTCCCACATATTGGTCAATTTGAACTGCGCCAGAGACATTATCGCAATCACTACGAACAAAACCAGGGAGATTGCCGATGCATAACCATATTGCACACCACGTCCGCTGGCAAATGCCAGATTGTAGACGTAGCTGATGATAATGTCGGTATATCCGGCTTGGGTGGTCGCCGTTGGAATCGGCGGACCGCCATTGATAAAAGCGTAAATCAAGCTGAAATTGTTGAAGTTGAAAATGAAATTCGAAATCATCAACGGACCAACGCTCACAAGCAAGAGTGGCAAGGTGATCTTCCTAAATTGCTGCCAGGGAGAGGCTCCGTCAATTTGGGCAGCTTCATAAATATCGCTGGGAATCGATTGCAAAGCACCGCTTGTAACCAACATCCAATAGGGATAGCCGAGCCAGGTATTGACAATCAGCAGAGCTGAACGAGCCAACCAGGGGTTGGTGAACCATTTCGGAGCAATGTTGAAAACGTCGGTTAAAACGCGGTTGATAATTCCCAATTCGGGGTTAAACATTCCCCGCCAGATCAAAATTGTGATCAAACTGGGGATAGTGTAGGGAATTAAAAGCAAAGAGCGCAAGAGTTTTTTGCCTTTGAATTTGGGGTCGCCGTAAATGATAGAAATCAAGAGCCCCAAGGAGAAAGTCAGGAAAAGACTTCCCAAAGCAAAGCCGAAGTTCCAAATCACAATCGACACCAAAGGTCCGCTTAAGCCTGGGCTATTAACGAATTCGACAAAATTATCTCCCCCGATCACGGCTGTGTAACCGGGAATCAGGCGAGTGCCGTTTCTGGCGGTATAGGTGCCTTTGATGTCCTCGTATACCATACCGTTTAACTGATTGGTGAAGGTGTTCGTTTCCGAATCGTAGGCATAGAGCGGTAAAAGTTCTGCTGCTTCGGATGGGGAACGCACCTGAATGGTTAATTCTGGGTCGCCAAATTTGATATTTGGCAGGTTATTATCGGTTGCGGCTGAAATCCGGTTTAGGCGGGTATAACCGTCAATGCTAACAGGTGCGCCGGCATCATCAAGCGTGCTAATGCCATTCTGACCGGCAATCAAAGGAATTTCTGCATCATTTGTGTCGTCGTCGGCTTGACTGACTAATTTGGTATTACCTTCTTTGTCCTTAACCCACAATAAATAGTCGTTATTGGGGCTGCGATAGGCAATCCATTCATAAATCTTGCCTGATTCAGGAAGGTATTTTTCGTTTTCAATTTGCCTGATGGCTTGTGCCTGTGAAATCAGGTGTCCGTCTCCATAGTTGGTAAAAGCGTTGTAAACAGTGTAGAGGATTGGAAAGATGGAAAAAAGAAGCCAGGCAGATAATCCAACCGCCATCCACTTGAACATGTAGAGCTTCGGAACCAAGAAGGAAGCGGTAATCATAACGATAATGATGCAAAAGATAATTCCCAGAGGGATATAACCAAGCTTGAAGAGATTAAAAGCTAAATAGCCCAAGCCGACATCTACAACGAGAATAATCAACCTTGTCAGCCAGGCGCCAAGACCCGAGATGGTTTTTTTAGCAAATTCACTTTTGGTTGGCGTGTTGTTTGCAGCCATCATAGAGATCTCCTTTCTCTGTTTGAAAAGGAGGCTTGCTTTTAGCAAGCCTCCAAATCGGACTAATTTTAATTAGGGAACTTGAATGTCTAACAAGTGGGTTGTGGGATCGTAAGTGAAAACAACTTCGCCTTCGGCAGGAACGGTGAAGGGAATGTTATCCCCACCACCATCAAGGCCGTAGCTCTCATCCCAACCGCCACCATGGGCGACTTTTACTTCGTAATCACCGGCGGGAATAGTAAAGGTTGCAGTGTAGAGTCCGTCATCGCCGAGGGTCATAGCGGTATCGGCACACTTGGGATCCCATTCACAAGCAAAACCAGCGGCAGACTGCCAGGAACCGGGCAGGTTAACCATGGCGGTTAAGTCTGTAGCGATTGCAGTTGAAATTGCTTCTGCTGCAAAGGTGTAGGCTTCTTCAGGGGTTTTCTCGCCATTCAAAATGAAGGTGAGGGCATTGCCCCAGTCGGACCAAACTTTGGCCATAGCAGGAATTGCGGGCATAGGAACAGCATTTTCACCGGCTTCGGCGATTGCTTCCAAGTAGGGGTTGTCAATTTTGTCAACAATGGGCAGATAAGAAGGACCGCGGGGGTCAGCTTCGTAGAGTGCCATCATGGCATCTTCAGTTGCGACAAACTCGGTCAAGAATGTCTTGGCAAGCAAGGTGTTTTCGGACATGGAGCTCACAAGGAAACCCTGGACGCCCATGAAGGGATAACCACCATCGGGGAATTTGGCAATGCCAAAGTTCATGCCAGCTTCGGTGAGATTCTTGATTTCCCATGGTCCGTTCATGAAGAAGGGAACTTCTCCGTTGAGGAACATTGATTTGGCAGTTGTGCCATCAGTGTTATCGGACAAAATGCCATCTTTGTGCCATTTGTCAACCATTTCACCAAATTTAATCATACCTTCTTTGCCAACACCAAGGTCGGAGGGGTCATAATCGCCATTGCCATCGAGGCCGAAGACGTAACCACCCTGGGAGGTCATCATGGGGTAGACGTCATAAGAAGTGCCACCGAAAACGAGGCCATATTTGACTTTGCCTTCGTCCATCAGGGCTTTGCCCATATCATAAACTCCATCCCAAGTGGTTGGTACGGTTTCGACAAGGTCTGCGTTATAGAAGAAACCGAGGTTTTCACGGGCGTAGGGCATACCATAAAGTTTGCCTTCATAAGTGAAAGCTTTCAGGGATTCTGGGTCAAAATCGTTGGCTAAATCGCCGAGGTCGATATCTGCAACCAGACCGGAGTCAGTCAAAGCAGGAACCTGGTCGTGGGCGAGGACGATAATATCGGGACCTTCACCAGCGGGGGCAGCCACAAGGAATTGCTCGCGAATGCCGGAGATGTTTTCAACGACAACTTCGACGCCATATTCCGCCTGGAATTTCTCACCGAGCTCGGAAAGGACAGGGGCACGTTGTTCGTCAGCCCAAATGCGCAGTGTGCCGGCATCGCCAGAAGGCTGTTCGACTACAGGGGCATCAGGTTCAACAGGGGTCTCTGCCGGGGCGCCACAGGCACCGAGGACGAGAGTTGCAATCATTGCGATTGCGAATAACAGGTTTCTTTTCTTCATAGTTTCTCCTTTTGAAACATTTAAAAAACTTTTGCTAAAAATTTAGCTTATTCATCCTTCTCCCTATCTTGCCCGTTATGCCAACTCAAAATTTGTGAATCGGAGAGGCTTAGGGAAGAATCGGGTGAGAGGTTGCTTTCAATATGCTGACTGACTTCAAGGAAACGGCTGGCTTCTTCGTCAGTAAAACGAGACATCAATTGGTTGACTTGCTTAACAAAGCCCGGGTAAACCCGGTTGAGCAGGTCGTTCCCTTTTTCAGTCAAATAGAGCTTAAAACTTCGTCCATCATCCGGATCAACCTTACGAGTAATCATACCTTCTTTAACCATGCCTTGAATAAGACGTGTAGTGTTACTTTTGGTACAAAGCAGCAAATCTGATAAGTCGATGTAATTAATTCCGGGTTTGTGAGAAACGTGCAATAAAATATAAAAACGTGGGACATTCAAGCCAAAGTCAGCCAAATAGGCTTTCTCATGGTTGTCAATGTGAAGGAAAGTCGCCTTCAGAGATCCGTATAATTCCAGTCGTTTTTCAGACATTTCATCCCATTCTTTTTTATGGCAAAAATAGTAAACTCTTCAACTATATTGTAGGCTTTAAAAAATATTTGTCAAGCAAATTGTACGTAGTAAGCATGGACCACTACAAATAGATGGAGGCTAATAATTTTTATTGATTTTTGATATTATTGCTTGCTTTATGCGAATTGTAACAAGGAAAAAGTAGGGCGAGATAGAAGGTGCCGGAAATGTTTTGATGCGGAAATCTTGTGCACCTTTTATCCGCCTGCGTTTAGGGTTTGTGACGGCGGTTTGAAGATGGGGGTGCGCAAAAAAATCTTTAGACTTAAACATCTTCAAACTCGCCCTACAATTCCAGCCTCGCTCCCATCGGCGGACATCGAGATGGGATTGCGCATAAAATTTCTTGAGGCTTAATCATCTTCAATTGCGACCTACGGACTTAACAATAAAAAAACCTCCGCCTTTTTGAGGCGGAGGTTAGATTTAAATTCTTTATCGAATTTCGCTTAGAAAGCCTAAATTAGAGCAAGTAAGACGAAATTGAGAATGAACAAAGCTGTACTGACCCAAAGGATGGGGTGAATCTCCTTTGCTTTACCGGTCAAAACTTTAATCAAACAGTAGGCGATGAAGCCAAAAGCGATACCATAGGAAATGCTATAAACCAATGCCATGACCACACCGGCGAAGAAAGCAGGGATTGCTTCATCGAGGTTAGCCCAGTCGATTTCTGCGAAGGCTGACATCATCATCACACCGACGATAATCAATGCAGGAGCGGTTGCCTGGGAAGGAACGATGCCAATGATTGGTGCGAGGAAGATGCTCAAAGCGAACATAATCGCAACGACAACCGAGGTCAAACCAGTCCGACCACCGGCGCCGATACCGGCAGCACTTTCAACATAGGTGGTGGTGTTTGAAGTTCCAAAAAGGGCGCCAATTGAAGTGGCAACAGAATCTGCGAAGAGGGCTTTGTCCATTTTGGATTTGAAGCCACTGGAGGTTTCCATTGAAAGTTGATCTTCTTCGCTGAAGATACCAGAGCGACGACCGGTGCCAATGAAGGTACCGATGGTGTCAAAGGTGTCAGACAGACTGAAGGAGAAAATGGTCATCAGAACCAAAGGAATCTTGGCAGCATCTGAGAAGAGCGATAACAAACCTTCTTTACCAAAGGCAGCTCCAAAGGTGGTTCCCAATTCCTGGAAGGATTTGGCAATGTTGGTGTCAACACCGATTTGGCTGACGTCCACAACGCCCATGAGGATACCAATGATGGTGGAAGCGATAATGCTGATGAAGATAGCTCCGGGTACTTTTTTGACTACCAGGATAATCATGAGCAACAATGAAATAACTGCGAGAACCAAAGCAGGAGTGGTGAAATTGGTCAGTGCAGGTACGCCAGCATCAAAGTTAATCATACCAACATTCAAAAAGCCGATATAGGCAATGAAAATGCCGATACCGCCGCCGATGGCGTTTTGCAGACTAACGGGGATAGCTTTGATGATATGTTTGCGGATTTTTGTGACAGTAATAATGATATTGATAACACCGCAAAGGAAAACCATTGCCAAAGCTTGCTGCCATGTGAAGCCGAGGCCGAAAACGACAGTGTAAGTGAAGAAAGCATTGAGACCCATACCTGGGGCTTGGGCATAAGGAACGTTAGCAAACAAGCCCATAACGAGCGTGCCGGCTATTGAGGCGAAGATGGTGGCAAGAAAAACTGCACCATGAGGCATCCCGGTTTGAGAAAGCATGTCCGGATTAACGAAAATAATATATGCCATTGCAAAGAACGTGGTGAGACCGGCTATGACTTCAGTTGAAATCTTAGTCCCGCTCTCTTTGAGTTTGAAAAACTTCTCCATTGTTAATCTCCTCTTGGGTATGATTGGGTTTTGCCTTTTGCCTCCGCCTTTTCCATTAAACAGAAATAAAAATGAAAGATATGGTATTGGGACGGTTCAGCTAAGACTTGCGTTTAGTATATCATGATAGGCATATTTGCAAAGGTTTTTTATGCGAATTTTCCGATTAATTTTTGGGATTTTTGCTATATTTAATTGAAAAATCAAGCTTGGGAAACAGGTAACCGGAAACGGAGAGCGGGGAGCAGGGAAAACGCATGCGTTTTCCCTGTGAGACATCAAATTTATTCGTATTTCAAAGCATCAACCGGAACCATGGTTGCGGCTTTTAGGGCTGGGAAGAGTCCGGAGATTAAACCGATCAAGGTCGCAAAGGCGATGCTGAAAATTGGCATCCAAAGCGGGATAGAAGTCGCCAGGGTTGCGCCACCGCCGGACTGTGAGGCAAGGTAAGAACCGGCAAGCAAGTTGATCAGGCTGCAAATCAGCCAACCTAAGAGAAAACCGCCGACACCGCCTAAGAAGCCAATCCCGGCTGCTTCACCAAGGAAGATGCTTAGAATGTTGTTATTCGTCGCACCGATAGCTTTCATAATTCCGATTTCGCGGGTTCTTTCCAAAATTGCCATTGCCATTGTGTTTGCAATTCCGATTGCGGCTACCAATAAGGCAATTGCGCCAACGCCTCCGAATACCACCTGCATAATCGTGAAGAAACCGCTAATGCTCTCCACTTGTGCCTGTGGGGTATAAGCCTGATAGCCCATGTCTGAAATTTTGTCTGCCAGTTCAATCACAACTTCCGGGCTGATTGCTCTTACAATAATATTGTTGTAACCTTCTTTATTATAGTCAACCCGTTTTCCGTTCACCCAGTCGTTCAAAGCGCTGACTTCGTCCCAGTTCACATACATGTTGTAATCTGACTCACCGCGGCTTTCTTCCAAAACACCAATCACTTCAAGTCTGAGTGTTTTCTTGGAGGTTGTTCCATCGTCACCCCATTTGAGGGCTTCAACTGTCAAAATTTTTCCCATCAAATCGGGGACTTCCAATGGCGGGTCGCCGGGCCTTTGGTTAGGATCGTAAAAGTTGTTCTTAATCCAGGAACCAACCACAACTTTACCCTTTTGGCTTATATCGGTTGTGCCTTGGCGTGCTTTTAGGCCCATTTCTGATAAATCATCGAGGTTTAAAGCCTGAATCGATCCATAACCTTCTAACTTGTCCAGTTTGACGTTAACACCTGCCCGCAAGTCATTTTTGATAATCACTCGTTCAACCTCAGGCATGGCTTCAAACTGCTCAATCACGTCAGGGGTCAGCTTTTTGATATCATCTTCTGAGTACATCATCATGCCGCTGCCGGTCATATCGGGATAACCGGGATAAACCTGAACACTGCTCAAATCGTTAATTCCGTAGAGCTGACTGGTAGCACTTTCTTGCAATCCACGACCAAGCGAAATCAAGGTTACCACAGCTGCCGTGCCGATAATTACGCCGATTGCGGTCAAAATCACACGACCGGTCCGTCTTTTCAGATTATCAACAATCAAACTAATCCAGTCAACAAAACGCATAGTTCACCATTTTCTCTCTAAAGAAGCCTTTGGATAAAGGCGGGTTTTGAAAAAACCCATCACCTTAATCTTTTAGCCTCCAAAGCCGTTATACATCCCATCCATGTTTTGCGAGTTGTTGTTGCTGCTAAAGCCAAAGAAGCCTTTAATCGCATTCCAGATTTTGGCGAAGAAACCGGGTTCTTCAGCCGGCATATCGGGGCCCGGGTTTGGGTTCATCGGGTCAATCATGATTGGATTTCCGTTTTCATCCAAAACTGGATTCCCGTTTTCGTCCAGCTCAGGGTAAGGCGTTGGCATTTCAAAAGCTGCGCCAACTTCGACTTCGAGGCTGCTGTTATAAGTGCGGAGTTGGTTGAAGTCGTCGGTATAGCGAATTTCAAGGTTGATGCTTGCCG
>CAYVOY010000029.1:7709-11573 GCA_964453395.1 uncultured Anaerolineaceae bacterium | reverse complement strand
AAATTATCTAAACTCAAGG
Organism: uncultured Anaerolineaceae bacterium; assembly: GCA_964453395.1. Classification (GTDB taxonomy): domain Bacteria; phylum Chloroflexota; class Anaerolineae; order Anaerolineales; family Anaerolineaceae; genus Mesolinea. Next base: position 11,554 of record CAYVOY010000029.1, on the reverse strand, counting down.
AGATATTGCATGACTGACCCTGTTTTTTCTGTAATCGTTCCTGTTTTTAATGAATTGGAAAACCTGCCCTTGCTCTATTCACGCGTGAAAGAGGTGATGCTCAAAACCGGCGAGGAATGGGAATTGATTTTAGTGGACGACGGCAGCTCGGACGGTTCCAGCGATCTCATTCGTGATTTGGCAAAACAAGACGAACATGTCCGCCCGGTCATCTTTGCCCGCAACTTTGGCCACCAAATAGCCGTTACCGCCGGAATGGATTATAGCCGCGGTCAAGCGGTTACGATTATCGATGCCGACCTGCAAGATCCGCCCGAAGTCATCCTCGACTTAATTGCCAAATGGCGCGAAGGCTATCAGATTGTCTATGCCGTTCGTTCAGAACGCGAAGGTGAAAGCTGGTTCAAACTGACCACAGCCTCCCTTTTCTATAAATTGATTTACAAAATGACCGATGTCAAAATCCCGATGAATACCGGCGATTTCAGGCTGATTGATCGAACAGCACTCAATGTGATTAACAATATGCGCGAGCGCAACCGCTTCTTGCGCGGCATGGGTGCCTGGGTTGGCTTTAAGCAAATTGGCGTCGATTACAAACGCCATGCCCGCCATGCTGGCCAGACTCATTACCCGCTCAAGAAAATGATTCAGCTCGCTCTGAATGCCATCACCGGCTTTTCAAATGCTCCGCTAAAGCTGCTGACAACCGGTGGCGTGATTTTGATGGGTTTGAGCATTGTCTTATTAATTATTTACCTGCTTTTGGCAATTTTCAACCATTTTGACCTGACATACGTTTTGGCAACCTGGTTGACGTTAATTTTCCTCTCCGGTGTCCTGCTGACTGGCATGGGCATTCTCGGAGAATACATCGGTCGAACCTATGATGAAGCTAAGGGCAGACCGCTTTATATCGTTGCGGAAGGTCCGGAAGAACCGTTTGACCCAACCCGTCTCGGCCCTAAATCCACCAAATAAGGAACCAATAATGACCAAAATCGATTTAACCATCATGCAAGACCGTCGGGAAAGAACACTTCAACGTGTTCGGGAAAAGAAAGTTATCATTCCCACCCTGGCACAACAAAAAGACCCAACGCTGATTCCTGAGGATATCAAAAATCGCCTCAAAGATATCGGCTTATGGGACCTGCACCCCCTCAACCTCTTTCGAATCACCTGGCACAATGAAGCTGTCGCTCAAGGCGGCGGATTTGGACCCGTCAACTACCTGGAGTTTCCCAAAGAATTGACCGGTGTGGATGCCCGGATTGTGGGCTTGGTCGGCAAGTGGTTCCCTTGTGGTGTCCATAAAGTCGGTGCGGCTTTTGGTTGTTTGGCTCCACGTTTGGTTACCGGCCAGTTTGACCCCACCACCCAAAAAGCAGTTTGGCCCTCCACCGGCAATTATTGCCGAGGTGGTGCTTACGACTCCTACCTTTTGGGCTGTAAATCGGTTGCAATTTTGCCCGAAGGAATGAGCAAAGAGCGCTTCGAATGGTTGGCAAATGTTGCCGACGAAGTCATCGCCACCCCCGGCACCGAATCCAACGTTAAAGAAATTTTCGATAAATGTTGGGAACTGCGCCGAAGCGGTCAGGATTTGATGATCTTCAATCAATTTGAAGAATTTGGTAATTACCTCTGGCACTACCTGCTGACCGGCTCCGCCTTAGAAGACGTAGCCCGCGCAGTGATGGGACCAAAAGACCGCATGGCTGGTTTTGCCTCCGCCACCGGCTCTGCCGGAACGATTGCCGCCGGTGATTATTTGAAACAAATTTTCCCATACAGCAAAATTATTGCCAGTGAAGCCCAGCAATGCCCGACGCTTTTGGATAATGGCTTTGGCGCTCATCGCATTGAAGGAATTGGCGACAAACACGTTCCTTGGGTTCACAACGTCAAAAATACCGATTTTGTCACCGCCATTGACGATAATGCAGTGGTCAATTTGGCTCGCCTCTTCAACGAACCGGCTGGCCGTGAATATCTGGTTCAATCCGGGGTGGATGAAGGTGTGGTCAACAATCTTGACTTGCTCGGATTCTCCGGGGTTTCCAACCTTCTTTCTGCCATCAAGTTTGCAAAATACAACGAACTGACCGAAAACGACGTTGTCCTCACTGTCTTAACCGACAGCATGGAACTCTACGGCAGCCGTTTGGAAGAAATGCACGAAGAGTTTGGCGAATATAGCCGCGAAAATGCCATTGCAGACGATGCCCGCTATCTGAAGGGTCAGGCGACTGATTACATGCAGGAACTTGGCTACAAAGATCGCAAACGCATTCACAACCTCAAGTATTACACCTGGGTTGAGCAACAAGGCAGGACTTACGAAGAAATTATGGCGCAATGGTACGACCCCGATTATTGGACCGAAATCCAGTCTCAAGGCCCCGAAATTGACGCTTTGATTGAAGAATTCAACCATGATGCCGGAGTGAAGCTCTAAAGGAGCAGCTGTTTGAATCAGTCGGCAAATTTTTCTGATACCAGTTTGGTAATGGTCGCGGTTGTCCCTTCGACCCGCGACCTTGATATTGCACGTTTACTAGGCTGGTATCGGATTCCGCTCAAGTCCGCCCCGAAGATTATTGCGGTGGACTATCTCGCTTTTTATCAAACCTCAGCTTTCCCAAAAAGCCAACGCGCCCAAATCCAATGGATTGCTCCAATTTTGGGACACGAACTGACCACCCGGGCAGAGCTGATGCAAGACCAGGCAGACCATCCCCGCGCAAGGGAAGAATACTTCAAAATTCAGCTTGGTCCATTGATTGAGCTAAAAGAACCGATTCCAGCGAAAAACTGGAAACGGGTTACCTTTTTCTACACCACCGGCAAACACATAAAAAGGGCCGAAAGCCTCAGTGATTTGCCGGTTCATGACGAAGAACGACCTATTTTGTGGCAGGCACTTCGCGAACGTGCCCTCAAAAACGAGGAATATCGGGCAAATGACTTACCCGAAATTCCTCTCGACCCAAGCCTGCTCGCATTTTTAAGTGGTATCTCCATCTCAGATTCAAAGGAAAGCAACACAAAATGAAAAAATTGATTAAATCCGGAACATTGGTAACAGCTGAAAACAGCTTTAGAAGCGATATCCTGATTGAAGACGAGAAAATCATCCAAATTGGGACGGATATCGTTGATGAGCAGGCAGAAGTGATTGACGCCACAGGCAAATTGGTTTTACCTGGTGGAATTGACCCACATGTTCATCTGGCGCTTGAAATGGCCGGCACAATTTCTTCTGATGATTACTATACCGGCGGTAAAGCGGCAGCTTTTGGCGGGACGACAACCGTCCTCGATTTTGTAAGCCAAGGGGAAGGCACGCTTGAGGAAAGTGTCGCCAAACACCGCGCTTTTGCCGACAGCAACACCAGCATTGACTATGGCTCGCATATGAATATCACACGCTTTGACGACAGTGTCGCTGAGCAAATTGCCGGTCTGCCTGCTCTGGGTATCACCGATATCAAAGTTTTCACCGCTTATAACGGCCGCTTACGGATTGACGACGGCGCCATTTTCAAAGCTATGCGCGTAGCCGGACAGAACGATATTCTAACCATGGTTCATGCTGAAAATGGGGATGTGATCGAGGTGATGATTTCGGAAGCCCTTGCAGCCGGACACAAAGACCCGCTTTGGCATGCGCTCACGCGTCCGGGTTGGGGCGCGGTTGAATCTGCTTTGCGTTCATTTGCGATTGCCGCTCAGGCAGACGCCCCGGTTTATTTGGTCCATATGAATATGGCCGGTGAAGTTGACCAATTGCAATATGCCCGTGATAAAGGCATTTATGCCATGGGAGAGACTTGTCCGCA
>CAYVOY010000029.1:0-7609 GCA_964453395.1 uncultured Anaerolineaceae bacterium | reverse complement strand
CGCTTGCCGGTCTTTTGGACACATGGCGTGGTCAGCGGACGCATCAGCCCCGAGCGCTTCGTTGCTTTGACCTCAACTAATCCAGCAAAAATCTTTGGACTCTACCCCCAAAAAGGCGCTTTGCAAGTAGGCTCAGATGCCGATATCGCCATTTGGGATCCGGAGTTGACTGTAAAGTATGGCAAAGATCTTGCCCAACATCGAACGGATTACAACCTTTACGAAGGTTGGGAATTAAAAGGTATGCCGGTGATTGTAATGCAGCGCGGCAATATCTTGGTCGATCACGGCAAATGGTTCGGTAAACATGGTGGAGGGAAGTTCCTGCACAGGCTCAGCGGAGAAATCCTTTGAAGTAAAATAGAACCATGATTCTATTGGCAATTCTGGGCATTTTGCTACTCGGGTATGTGGTAATTCTCATAACCCATAACAATAAGCCCAATACCGCCCGCTCGTGGGTAATTGCGATGACTGCCGCAGGTTTGGCATGGCTCGCTTCTTTTGCCTTGCGGCTTTATCTTCCTTCAGATGTAGCTTTGTTAGAATGGTTCCCGGGGACAGCCTTTCAGGATAGCCTGGGGCTTCGCCTCGATTACATCAACTGGCCATACATGGTGGCTGTTTTAACTATCTGTTTGGCTTCTCTTCTGACTCATACCACCCGGACCGGTTCCGGAGTTAACACTTATTCCTGGACGCAAATTCTAATCACCACAGCCCTCAATCTGATTGCGATTTTGGCAGCAAACCCATTGACTATGGCAATTGCCTGGATGCTGACAGATTTGGTCGAACTTTTCTCTACCTTGCGTCTTGCTCAAGAAACTGAAAGCAGTTCAAAAGTCGTCAACCTTTTCAGCATTCGCCTCCTCAGCACGCTTGTGTTGATGGTCGCAACCGCATTGGCTTGGGGCAGCGGATCTTTTTCCGGTTTTGAAGTTATGCAACCGCGTGGTTCGCTTTTCTTTTTGATTGCTGCCGGTTTGCGCTTAGGTGTTTTGCCGCTCAATTTGCCCTTGTTAGATTCACCCGAATTGCGGCGGGGCGTTGGCACGCTGGCACGCCTGATTCCTGCCGCCTCAGCTTTGGTTCTGATTGCCCATCTTCCGGCTGAATTATTAGTTTTCAACCAAAACATGGTTGGCGTGATTCAAGTCATAACGCTGATTGCAGCTCTTTATTCCGCAGCAATGTGGTTTACGCGTAAAGATGTTTACGAAGCGAAGCCTTATTGGATGGTTGCGCTCTCTGCTTTCGCAATTCAAAGTGCCCTTAACGGACAGGCTGAAGCCAGCCGTGTTTGGGGTTTGGCAATGTTGCTATCGGGCAGTCTGCTCTTTTTATTCGATCCCCCGATTCGGCGCATACGCTATTTGCCTGCGCTTGGTTTGCTCGGTTTTGTCGGCTTGCCTTATACTTTGGCTGCCTCGGGTTGGGATGGCCTTTTGCCGCAAAGTTTCAATTATGTCAGCCTAATTATGATACTCACCCATGCGCTTTTGGCGCTCGGTTACATTCGATATATTCTCGGAGCAGACAGCACGGTTACCGGGCTTGAAAAACATGCCCGGATCACCTTTCCGCTTGGTTTGGTGACGCTGATTCAAACCATCTTGATTTTAGGCATTGTCGGCTGGCCCGGTGTCTTGGTTACTGGAAATCTTTGGGCAAGTCTGATTAGCCTGGCTGTGGTCATCGTCGGGGTTTTCATCGGTTGGCGCTTGGATTTTCGCATGGATTCCGAAAGTTTGGGACAACGAGTTCCATTTTATCGCCTCTTTAAGACGGTCCTTGACTTTTTCCGGAAGGTTCTCAGCCTTTCCTGGCTTTTCGATCTTGGCAAAAAACTGGCTAAATCTCTGGCTGGCTTAATTGGCTTCTTTAGTTCAATTTTGGAAGGCGACGGCGGAATTATGTGGTCTATAGTTTTCATTGTTCTATTCGGCATTCTTTTCCTTTCGCTAACGAGGTTGTAAATGGCAGAACTCCTCAATTCTCTCCCTATATACATCGCTCTGATAGCTGCCTTGCTCAATTTAGTGCGGAGGCAATGGTCGCTGAATTTAATCGCCTTGGTTTTACAATTCATTTTCATCATCCCCAGTTTATTAAATCTTTTTCCCATTCAAATTGCCCTTATCCAACCACTTACCGGTATTATGGTTAGCCTAATGCTTTATCTGACCCTCCATCAAGTTGGTGGAATTGAGGCAATCAAGTTGAATCGCAGCCTTACTCCGGGCGAAATTTTCCGAGCTTTGGCAGGCATTTTTCTATTAGCACTCATCTTTTTTTTCCTGGACGACTTTCAGAAAGCTGTTTTTCCAACGGTTCCGCTGGAACATCTCTACCTCAGTTTCGGCTTGATGCTGACGGGAATTATGCAGCTTGGCACCATTCGCGAACCGCTCTATCTCGCGATTGGCTTGCTCACTTTTCTATCCGGTTTTCAATTGCTATATTCAGCCCTTGAATTTTCATACTTGCTGGAAGCATTATTCGCTGCGGTGAACCTGCTCTTAGGCATGGTTGGTTCATTCTTTATTGTCAAAAACGCAGAAAGCAGGCTTGAATGAACAACACTGTCCTGCTTTTTGTCGCCCTCCCAATTGCCCTCGGCCTGCTTTTGATTTTGCTTGAACGCTGGCAACGCCTTTCCACCTTTTTAGCAGCGATAATTCCCTTAAGTCTGAGCGGTCTTGCTCTGATTTTTTCGCAAAGTCTCAATTTGAATTTTTTGGGGCAATTCCTTGTTTTAGAGGACAGTCTGACCGTTTTCGGACGAAATATACAAATCGAAGCCAACCAGCTAACCATGGTTGCCTTACTTTATTTTGTTTGCTTTCTCTGGAACCTTCCGGTCAAATTCTTTGATCATAACCACTGGTTCAGCAGTCTTTCTCTGATAATTAGCGGATTCTGGGTTTTGGTTCAGTTTATCAATCCCTTCTTGTATTCTGCGCTTGTGGTTGAGCTGATTGTCCTGATTAGCGTCCCCTTGCTTTCACCGCGAGGGGCACCGGCTAAAGCTGGCATTATGCGCTATCTGACCATGCAGACCCTGGCTCTGCCACTGGTTTTATTGAGTGGCTGGATGGTGGCGGGCATCGAAACATCGCCTTCTGCCCAGGCATTGGTTTCTCGCGGTGTTTTTTTGGTTTTGACAGGCTTTATGCTTTGGGCGGGTGTTTTCCCCTTGCACAGTTGGCAACCCATGCTTTCGGAAGAAAGCCAACCCTGGTCCTATAGTTTTTTGCTTGTCATTATGCAAGTTAGCCTGACTTTTTTCTTCCTTCATTTTCTCAATCAATACCCCTGGTTGCGCAACCTTGAACAACTGGGTCTCGTCTTGAAATGGTTGGGTTCTCTTTCAATTGTTGCGGCAGGGGTTTTGGCTGCTTTTCAGACAAACCTTAAACGCATTTCCAGCTACATTTATATGGCAGAAGCAGGTTATATTATCCTCACATTTGCCTATATTCCTCAGGGAGGACTCGACATTATCACCATGTCTCTTTTCCCTCGGATTTTTGGCCTCTGGAGTTTAAATTACGCAATTTCATATTTATCGAAAAACATTGCCTCCGAAAAAATGGAGCTGGAAGAGCTAAAAGGTATCATTTATCGCTATCCACGAACCAGCGGTCTTCTGCTTATCAGTTTTCTCAACATCATCGGGATGCCGCTTTTTTCGCTTTTCCCATCCAAACGGATACTTTGGGGCATCGTTATCGCGGATAATCTGGTTTTCCAAATTTTAGGTATTCTTGGTTTCCTCGGATTTATGATTGCAATTCTGCGCACGCTCAGTATTATGATTAAAAAACCAGAGAATGGCGAAGAACAAAAAGTGGAAAAACCCATCATGGTTCTGCCAATCGCCCTTATCGTACTCATCATGGTTCTGGCTGGTACTTTTCCTCAGCTTTTTAGCGCCCCAATTCAAAATATTCTGCTATCATTTAACAATCTCTTCCCCTAATGGGAAATTGCGCTACTTAGCGAGTATAATCTAATCTGTAAACTAACTGAAAGACAGGAATCCTATGGACGAATATTCCGGTATAGAACAACTCGAAAAACGCGTTGAGTGGCTCGACAATGAACGCCGCAACGATAAAACCAATTTAGCATCCTTGCAAAACCGCCTCACCATGCTTGAGAGCGAAAACCTGAATCTGCGTAAGCAAATCAAGGAACTCGAAGTGCAAATGACCCAACAAGGCAATCAAATTGCCAGCATGGATAAATATGACAATCGCATCGAACGGGTGAACCTTGAACTCTCCAAGCAAATTCGCGAGGTTAACGAACGGGCAGAAAGCAATCTCAACGAAGCACAGAAACGCAACAGAATCGAAATCGAATCTGCAAAAAAAGCTATCGCTGAAATCTATCCTCTGACCGAGATGTTTGAACAGCTCAAAGCCGAGTTACCCTCATTTCGGGCTGAAGACAGCCGCCTGGTTCGCCTGATTGAGGAATTAAAAGTAAAAATTCAGGAAGTTGGTCGTTTTGATGAAGACTACCGGCGCTCCCTCCATCTCCTCGAAGAAGGGCGGCGTCAGGAAGCCAAGCGCACAACCGACCTGCAGGGCGAAGTCGCCTCGGTACGCAAACGCATCGAAGAAACCCGAAGTCGTTTTGATAGCTTTAGCGATAGCTTCCGCACTTTTGATACCCGCATTGCTGAATTGCAAAACAACGAGAAAGATCGCCGCGAAAACCAATCCCAATTTATCGAACGCGTTAATCTTTCTTTGGTTGATAAAGACAAAGTCTTTACTGCCTGGGAAAAACGCTTCGCCGAAATTGACCAATTCAACGCCAATCTCGGCTCTCAAATTGATACGCTCGAAAAAATTCGCCTCTCCGTAACCAAGGCGATTGAAACTTCCGAAGACAGTTCTCAACGCTTTGAACGGCGCATCAACGAAATCACCGAATTACAACGCCTTAACGACGACCGCTATCGGCAGGAATGGACTAATTTCAAATCCGACGATGTCAAGCGCTGGACGAATTACATGCTTGCTCAGGAAGAGCAAAATCGCGAAAATAGCCAACAATTTGCTGAGCTGCTTAAACAGCTCCAAGAAATCGATGACCTCACCGCTTTAATGCGCGATGATTTGGACAATCTGAGCCGCGAAACCGTTGGGCATATTCAAACAATTTTGCTCGCCTATCAGGAATCGGTTCAAAACATTGCGCCACTTTTGGATAAAAAGGCAAGTTAATTAATGTATATTTTGGGAACTGCCGGTCATGTTGACCACGGAAAATCAAGCCTGATTGCCGCCCTGACCGGCACACATCCCGACCGCCTGAAAGCGGAAATAGCCCGCGAAATGACGATCGAACTGGGTTTTGCTTCCATGACCTTGCCCAATAATGAAGAAATCGGGATTATTGACGTTCCAGGCCATCGCGATTTTATCGGCAACATGCTCGCCGGAATTGGCGGGATTGATGCCGTTTTGCTGGTTGTTGCCGCAGACGAAGGCGTTTCTGCCCAGACGCGCGAACATCTCGCCATCATCGACTTGCTCGAAATAAAGCGCGGCATCGTCATCCTCACTAAAACCGACCTGATCAGCGAACCCGACTGGCTCCAATTGGTCGAAATGGACATTCGTGACATACTCAAGCCGACATCCCTGGCAGATGCCCCGATTCTTCCCGTATCATCCCGAAGCGGCAGCGGTTTGCCGGAACTGATCGAGGAAATTCAAGTAACGCTCAAAACTATTCCAAATCGCAAAGATTTGGGAAAACCGCGTTTGCCGGTTGACCGTGTATTTACCCTGACCGGATTTGGCACTGTGGTAACCGGAACGCTTTTGGATGGCAGTTTCAAGGTTGGCGACGAAATTGTCTGTTTGCCTTCCGGCAAAAACGGACGTATCCGTGGCTTGCAAAACCACCATCACAAGCTCCAAAAAATCGACCCAGGCTATCGTGCGGCAATTAACACTGTAAACCTCAATTATCAGGATATCCAGCGCGGAGATGTGATTGCGCATCCCGGCGACTATCAAACCAGCCAGTTGCTCGATGCCCATTTTCGCCTTTTGAAAGACAGCCCATTTCCGATAAAACACAACATGGAAGTCAAGCTTTTCATTGCTGCCAGCGAAACAACCGCCAAACTGCGTCTTTTGGGCGAACAGGTTCTCAATCCGGGTGAAGACGCATTTATTCAGCTTCGAACCGCTTCCCCAATCGTTGCGAGCAAAGGCGATCGCTTTATCTTGCGACTTCCATCTCCCTCAGAAACTCTGGGTGGGGGGATTATCCTCGACCCGGACCCCGACCAAATATATAAGCGGTTCAAAGATGAAAACATTCAGCGTTTGGATAATATCTTTGCCGGAAATGAAAAAGAATTGATCAGTCAGATTTTAGAAAACCAAAAAGTAAGCAATTTGGCAAACCTGGTCCAAAAATCCGCCCTTTCAAGTGAAGAAACAAAAGCAATCATAGAAGAAATGCTCACCAATGGTGAAGCGATCAGTTTGGGAAAAAGTAAAGACCTCAATAAAGTCGATTTAATTTCCCCGGACTACTGGCAAACACTTAAACAAAATACCACTCAACTCTTGGCAGATTTCCATCAGCTCAATCCCTATAAAGCGGGCATACTTCGCGAAGAATTAAGGGCAAAACTGAAACTCTCCCAATCTTTGTTTGACCAAATTATTGATAAACTGGCTGAGGAAGAAAATCTCGTTCAGAAAAACAACCTGCTTTGGCTTCCAACGCATCAAATAACTTTTTCTGAAGAAGATGAGCGCAAAATTGCCAACCTCATGTCAGATTTTGGCAAAAGCCCATTCACCCCTCCCGACCTCAATCAAATTCAGGGTCTGGTTGGTTCAGAAATTCTGGAAGGTTTAATCGCTACCGGCAGGCTTGTCCCTGTTTCGGATACGGTCATCTTCAGCCCTGAAGCCATTGAAGAAATGAAAAGGTGGATTCGGGAGACAATTCAAGAGAAAGGCAGCCTTAGTTTGGCAGAATTTCGCGACCATTTTCAAACCAGTCGCAAATTTGCCCAGGCAAGCCTCGAATATTTTGATTCTATTGGAATTACCTATCGAAAGGGTGACGTTCGCGCCTTAAGATAGTACAATATACCTATCACGATTCTAAAAAAGGAGAATTTAGTTATGGCATGGAAAGTAATTATCACAGACGGCTTGGAGAGCAACGGTATTGACCTGATCAACCAGGCTGGCGAAGCAGTCAATCGCAAAGGCATCGAAGCTGCCCAGCTTTTGGAAGAAATCGGTGAATACGAAGGTATGATCGTTCGTGGCCGCACCAAAGTTACTCGCGAAGTTTTTGCCGCTGCTAAAAATCTTAAGGTTGTTGGTCGCGCCGGTGTTGGCGTTGACAACATCGATCTCGAAGCCGCCAAAGAATTTGGTGTGCATGTCGTCAACTGCCCTGTGGCAACCTCTGAGGCTGTTGCAGAACATGCAATGGCTCTGATGTTTGCCTTAGCTCGCGAACTGCCCCGTGCAGATGCCGCGATGAAAGCAGATAATTGGGCAAAGAAAGACCTGATGGGCATTGAGCTCGACGGCAAAACCCTCGGCGT
>CAYVOY010000028.1:0-11753 GCA_964453395.1 uncultured Anaerolineaceae bacterium | reverse complement strand
AAAATGTTGCTCGGAACCGATGTTACGGCTGTTGTTGCCATTTTAGAGGGGATGGGCGTCAACGCGATTGGCTTAAATTGCTCGACCGGACCGGAACACATGCGGGAATCGATGGAATATTTGACCGAAAGGTCATCCGTTCCGATTTCTTGTATTCCAAATGCCGGTTTGCCACTCAACATTGACGGTGAGGCAGTTTATCCAATGACCCCCGATGAATTTTCGCAACAATTGGGTGATTATGTCGAGAAATTAGGCGTTCGGATTGTCGGCGGATGTTGTGGAACGCGACCGGAACATATCAAAGCCCTGGCTGAAAGAATCGCAAAAATTAAAGCAGAACCAGCCCATGCGGAAAAAGAGGCAATGTTAGCTTCGCCGGTTCAGGCGGTGGAGATTGAACAAAAGCCGGCACCTTTCATTATCGGTGAGCGGATGAACGCGCAGGGCTCCAAAGCCTTTAAGCGCTTACTTTTGGCGGAGGACTATGAGGCAATCATGCAGGTTGCCCGTGATCAGCTGGTTTTTGGTGCGCATGGACTGGACATCAGTGTGGCAACAACCGAACGGAGCGATGAAGCAGAATTGATGCAGGCGATTGTCAAAAAGCTCTCGCTCGAAGTGCCGGTCCCCTTGATTATTGACACCACCGAAGTAGCGGTAGCTGAAGTTGCCCTGCAAACGGCACCCGGTCGGAGTTTGATTAATTCAACCAATCTTGAATCCGGTCCGGAAAAAGCCGGCAAGATGTTTACTTTGGCGCGCGAATATAGTGCGGCAGTGATGTGTTTGACAATTGATGAAGAAGGCATGGCGAAAACCGCCGATCGGAAACTGGCAATTGCCAAACGAATGCTTGAGATGGCAGTCTCTGAGTTTCAATTACGAGCGGAAGATTTGGTTTTTGACCCGCTGACTTTCACCCTGGCAACCGGACAAGAGGTTTGGCGGGAAAGCGCTATGGAGACGCTAAAGGGGCTGGCGTTAATTAAGCAAGAATTGCCCGGTGTTCATACCTGTTTGGGCGTTAGCAATGTTTCTTTTGGCTTGGCACAACCGGCTCGCAAGTTGATAAACAGCGTCTTTTTGCACCATGCTGTGGTAAATGGGCTTGATATGGCAATTGTCAACCCGGCGCATATTCGTGCCTTTGCTGAAATTCCTGAAGAAGAGAAAGAGCTTGCCGAAAATTTGATTTTCAACCGTTCTGAGGATGCCTTGGAAAAACTGGTTGAATGGTTTGAAACGCATAGCGAAACGGGGGATGAAGCAGTAAACAAAAAAGATCCCTTTGAAGGTTTGGACGCAAAAGAACGTCTTTTCCAACGGATTGTTTTGCGTCAAAAGAATGGGCTGGAAGAGGATATCGATCAGATTTTGGCTGAATCTGCTGAACCAAGAGGCGAAGCAGCGGTTGGCATTTTGAACGACATTTTGCTCCCGGCAATGAAAGAAGTCGGGAATCGTTTTGCCAGCGGAGCCTTGATTTTGCCCTTCGTTTTGCAATCTGCCGAAGCTATGAAAAAAGCGGTTAGCTATCTTGAGCATTTTTTGGAACGACAGGAAGGTTTGAGCAAAGGCAAAATTGTTTTGGCAACGGTTTATGGTGATGTGCATGATATCGGCAAAAATTTGGTTAAGACAATTTTGTCAAATAACGGTTTTGATGTGATAGACCTCGGCAAACAGGTTTCAGCTGAAGAAATCATCAGCAGAGCGATTGAAGAGCAAGCCGATGCGGTTGGATTGAGTGCACTCTTGGTTTCGACCAGTAAGCAAATGCCATTAATTGCCAATGAATTCCAGCGTCGTGGCGTTGAGATGCCCCTTCTGATTGGTGGAGCAGCGATTAACCCTCAATTTGCTGAACGGATTTCCACGAATGCCGAACTGGGCGAATATAAGGCTGGAATTTACTATTGCAAGGATGCTTTTGAGGGCTTAATGGTAATGGAGCAGTTGGTTGAAGAGGAAAAACGAAAGCATTTGAAGGCTTCGGATTTTCCGCCTCCTCCTGAATCTATTAGTGTAGCAATGCCTGAAGGCAGCGATACTGAAGCGCAAGATATGGTTGGTAAAGTTGAAGCAGCGAAGAGTATTCCGACAATTTCTCCGATGGGGATCCGGGTTGATAAGGCATTACCTTTTGAACAAGTTTCCCGATTGATAAATTTGTCAAGTCTTTACCGTATGTCCTGGGGAGCGAAAAAGGTGCGCGGGCAAGAATGGAAAGATTTGAAGCATGAATTTGACCGACGACGCTGGCGAATGCTCGAAGAAGCTCAAAAAGAAGGCTGGATTCAGCCACAGGCGGTTTATGGTTATTTCCCGGTTTGGAAAGACGGGTATGAACTTATCGTTTTCGATCCGCAAACCAGCACAATTGAAAAACCGATTGAATTGACCCGACTGAGTTTCCCCCGGCAAAAGGATGGGGAAGGCTTGTGTTTGAGCGATTACTTTTTGGCTGTGGGCAGTAAGCAATTTGACATTTTGCCCTTACAGGTTGTTACGGTTGGTAAAGCGGCGACGGAACGAATCGCTCAGCTTGATAGCGAAGATCGCTATTCTGATGGCTATTTCTTGCACGGACTGGCGGTCCAGATGGCGGAAGCCAGCGCAGAATTTTTGCATCAGAGAATTAAGCAGGAATTGGGACTTACTGCAGAGCAGGGAGAACGATATTCCTGGGGCTATCCTGCTTTGCCCTGGCTGAAAGAACATCGCAAAGTTTTTGATTTGCTTCCGGCTGAAAAAGAATTGGGGCTTAGACTTACTGAAGCTTATTTCTTTGTTCCGGAACAAACAACAGCCGCAATGGTGGTTCATCATCCGCAGGCAAAACTTTTTGATTCCGGGATAAGTCGAATCGACCTGTTGCTTGAGGATTAAGTTTTATCCTCTAAGTTATGTTCCCCGAGGCTTGATTTTTTAGGTTTGACAAGAGGAATTATAATAAAGGCATGCGAAGAAAAGGAACATTGATAAGTTGGGCTGCGCTTGGCTTGATTGTGATGGCGAGTTTTTTGGCAATTTTGCAGCTTGTCCGCTATGCACGTGTTCGGGCTACCTTGCCGACCGGAATGACAATAGCCGGTATTCCGGTTGCCGGTTTGCAATTTGAGGAAGCTTCACAGCGGCTGGTGCAGGTTTATATGTCACCAATTGAACTGCGTTACGGTGATGCCCGGCTTCAGGTGCGCCCGGCTACGCTCGGTTTCGAATTACAGATAAACAGTATGCTGGCAGCCGCTGACAAGCAACGCACCAACGAGCCTTTTTGGTCCGGTTATTGGAAATTCCTTTGGAATCGCCCGATGAGTACTACAGAAATTCCTTTACAAGCACATTTTGACAAAGATCGTATCCAGGCTTTTCTTGAAAACGAAGTTCACATCCGCTATGATATCCCCTCAACGCCGCCGATGCCAATCCCGGGTGAAAGCGGCTTTTACGAAGGGAAAACGGGCACCTCGATGGATTATCCCATAACGGTTCAACGGATTGTGGATGCACTTTCCTCGAACAGTCACCGTTCGGTTAATATCGAAGTTGTAGAATCAAAACCACAAAAGCCCTCTTTTGACATTCTCGAAATTATGCTTAAAGATGTGATTGACGAGGCAACTTTTGATGGGGTGGTTGAACTGTATTTCAAAGATTTGCAAAATGGATTGGTTATGCATTTTTCTCACAGTCGGATTGGTGATGAGGATCCGCCGATGGATATTGCTTTCTCTTCCTGGAGTACGATCAAAATTCCGGCAATGGTAACAGTTTTCAAAAACCTGGAAGCGCCCTATGATCCGACAGTCTTAGCCGAAATTGAAAAAATGGTTGAAGAATCCAACAACGAATCGACAGACGCGCTTGCCAAAAAATTGGTTGAGCCAAATCTCGCCCCATTGCGGGTTACCGAAGATATGCAGGCTTTAGGTTTGCAAAACACTTTTTGGGCGGGTTATTTCAGCCTTGGTTCACCGCTGCTGCAAGAAATATCGACACCTGCCAACAGCAATCGGATTTACGACACCGGCCCTGATCGTTATGGGCAAACCACCGTTCTCGATATGGGTTTACTTTTGGAAGAAATTTATTATTGTGCGGAGGATTATGGCGGAGCAATTCCCCTGGCATTCAACGGTGAAATTACGCAGGAAGAATGTCTTTTGATGGTCGAGTATTTAGGGAAAAACAAGTTGGGGCATCTAATCGAAGCCGGTGTTGCACCGGGCACAA
Source organism: uncultured Anaerolineaceae bacterium (assembly GCA_964453395.1). GTDB lineage: Bacteria > Chloroflexota > Anaerolineae > Anaerolineales > Anaerolineaceae > Mesolinea. The sequence continues at coordinate 7,514 of CAYVOY010000028.1, read as the reverse complement.
TTGTGGCGCATAAACACGGCTGGGCTAACGAAGTGCAAGATGGTTTTATTCACACGATGGGCGACGCTGCAATTGTCTATACCCCGGGTGGGAATTATGTTCTGACTATTTTTGTCCACCAACCGGTTCAGATAATTTTCGACCACGCCAATTTCCTCTTCCGAGATCTTTCAGCTGCAATTTACAATTATTACAATTTGCAATAATGGCAGTATGCAGCTGATAAGCTTTTCTGATTGATGAGGACTATTTTTTATTATCCGTCTTATGTGCAGTTGAATATTTGGCAATTCGGATGAGGCTGTTGAAGAGCGAATTAGCCTCTTCCAAAGCCTTCAATTGTGATTTCATCGCCCGATAACCCTCGTCAAACAATTCTTGAGGATTAACATTTGAGAGTGGTCCATGTTGCCCAACCAAGGGACGGACAATCACATCCGGTTTGCTGTTTTCGAGACTAACTTCGGCCAATTGATGGCCGATAAGTCCGATGCCCCGGCTTGCAATATCCAGTGATTCGCCGAATACCGTTTTGGATAAACGGTCCACAATCAGGTCGGTAAGTGGATCGCTCTCTCCGAGCGACTGATCAACCTGAGGAGCGTTGGGATCTTTGGTATTCAAAACCACGGCTACGATTGGCAAGGATGGATTCAGAGCACGAGCCTGCAAAACAGGTACCGGGTCTAATACTCCACCATCGACTAATTCTTCCTCACCGATTGGTGGAAAAACGCCCGGAATGGCAATCGTTGCCAAAACAGCATGCATAAGCTCACCGGTATCAAGCAAAACTTCTTTTCCTGTTTTCAGGCTGACGGCAGTTGCCACGAATTTGATTGGCAAATCTTCAATCAATTTATCCTGAATGAAGGGGGCAAGAGCCGTTTCCAAGCCATGCGTTCCGGCCAATGAAGGTCTGTCTGTTTTCTCGCGCTTCAAATCAGGGTTTTTAAAAAAATCAACAACATGATTGAATATCGTATGGGGAGCAACCTTAGCAGCCAGAGGACCGCCAAACATACCTCCGGCGCTTGTTCCGGCGATGCCCTCAATTTCGTAACCATTGTCTAACAAACAAGCAACCACGCCTAAATGCGCGATTCCCTTCACGCCACCACCACCTAAAGCAAGCACAATTTTTTCTGCCATAATTTTCTGTTCTTCATAATTATTAATTGGATTGAATTATAAGGTATTGTTTAAAAAAGGGAGAAAGTGTAAGAGCTTTAACTTTGTGTTCGGATGTCAGCCCAAGGTAGCCAGTTTATGAACAGAGGATGTGAAATGATTTGTAGGTCGGAATCCGCTTCTTTTGCGGACTCCGACAATCTAAAGGCGAGGAAAAAATTTTTTTGCTTAATCCGGACAGGAGGGGTTACACCGCTCGCTTCGCATCGGGTGCTATAGAAACCCCCACGTACAACTAATATAATATAGCGAATAATACAATATACGCGGCGTAGGCAAACAAAAAACGCCGGGATTTGTCCGGCGTTTTCGACATAAGTAACTCAAAAGCTACTTCCGATAAATCGCTAATTCAATTGTATTCCTCTGGAAATAGCTGTCTTCCGGCAGGGGCAGGTCGCCATAGGAGACGTCCACAATTCTGCCTTCCATTCGCAAGGTGGCGGTTTCGAGGCGGAAGAGTTTTCCCGTTTCTGCCAAAATCGGTTCACCGCGAATTTCCAAACGCGATTTTATATTTGGGTCGTTGAATGCATGCCGGCTCATAATTACTTTGGTAACAGTTTGAATATCGTTCTTGTCAAAAAGCCAAACATCAAAGGCTGAAATTTTCTTCGGCTCGCCAACGCCAATCAAATCCGAAATGCTAATTCCGCATTCTCCTAAAAAAGCACCGTTGGGGGCATCAAACATGAAGGATTCATCATAGCGATCATCACCGAACAAATACGTGGACATGAACTGTGCCACCGGTTTTTCGCCGTTGCCATTGATATTGCTTGCATTACCGTTTCCATTGCCATTCGTCTCACCGTTGGCAAAAAGAGAAACGCGTTGAGCGGCTGGTTTGTTTTCTCTAACTTCTCGAACTGCAGGGTTTGGTGTGGCAGCCTGGCTTTCAGGTCTGCGAACCGCAGCCGGAGGATCGCTTTGAGCCAGCGTTCCTTCCCCTTTATTTTTTGAAACCATCGAAGCAAAATCCTTAAAACTAAGCCCACGATTTTTAACATAATGGCGCCAAGCCAGATAGGCCCCACCAGCCAAAACCGCAGCCAAGCCAAATCCTAACCAAACCGGGAATTTGCCTTCTGTTGCTTCGCTCTCGGTTTGCTCAGCTTGCCCTGTGCTTGGGATTGTCTGACCAGTCTCTGTAGGTGAAAGAGGAACGTTAATCGCTGTGGTATAGCGTTGGATTTGTTCCGAATTCAAAAATCCTGGGTTTGCTGCCAGATCAGTCAGCGTTGATTCGGCTTCTTTACCCAATTCTTCATATGATTGAACAGCCTTAAGCCTGTCACCGGTTAGGGTATAGGTTGTAATGGCATTGCGGAGGTATTCAATCCGCAAATCGGGGCGCAGGTTCTCAGCTGAGGCATTTGTCCATGGAATGGGGAAAATATATCCAATCGCCAAACCCAAAATCAGTCCACCGATAGCAGCGGCAATCGCCAGGTTTCGGGGAACCTGTAATCTTTCTTTTATACTTGCAACAAAATTTTCCATAATTGCACCTTTCAGCAAAAGAGGTCTCTTCCTGTAAGGTGCACGTTTTGTACCAGACTATTCTTCAACTTCGTTTTTCGGGAAACGCTTTTGACAATTGCTGCAAACAATGGCTTTATTTCCTTTTTCAACCAAAACTCCGCCACAATTGGGACAAGGTTTGCTGATTGGTTTATCCCAGGATGTGAAATCACAATCCGGATAGCGCGAACAGCCATAAAATTTACGCCCTTTTCGTGAAGTTTTCTCAACAACATCGCCTTCGCCACAAGTTGGGCATTTTACGCCGATTTTTTCCAGCCAGGGTTCGGTATAACGACATTTCGGGAAGTTTGCGCAACTGATGAATTTTCCAAATCGTCCATTCCGAAAGACCAAATCCCCGCCATCTTCCGGGCAAGTTCTGCCGACCTTCTCAGGTGTGAGCTGAGTTTTGGGCATGTTTTCTTTGGCATGTTCCAAATCTTTGCTAAAAGGACCATAAAATTCACTGATTACATCTTCCCACTTTTCTTTACCTTCGGCGACTTTATCGAGTTCATCTTCCATTCGGGAAGTAAAACCCAAATCAACGATCCCAGGGAAATATTCCACAACCAAATCGTTGACCAAAAAACCTATTTCGGTTGGATAAAGCCGTTTGTTCTCGCGGGTGACATAACCGCGGCTTTGAATGGTCGTGATAATTGGCGAATAGGTCGAAGGACGTCCAATTTTGTTTTCTTCCAATGCCTGAATCAGCGTCGCCTCAGAATAACGAGCCGGGGGTTGGGTGAAGTGTTGTTGCGGATCTAAATCGAGTAAATTTTGCTTTTGTCCGACTTCCATCACTTCAATTGGCAAATCTACCAATTCTTCTTCGCCGTTTTCGTCATCAGCTTTCGCGAAGCGATAGACTGCTCGGAAGCCGGGGAAAGTCTCCCGATTTCCGGTTGCTTTGAAAAGAAAAACATCCTGGGATGCTTTGGCTTCAACCTCAACTGTTGTGATTTCAATCACTGCCGGGTTCATTTGACTGGCAACGAAACGCTGCCAAATCAGTTTATACAGAGCTAATTGATCTTTCGTCAAATGATTCTTTAGAGAATCTGGGGTGCGATTAACCGAAGTTGGGCGAATCGCCTCATGCGCTTCTTGTGCCGAAGCCGCACGGGTTTTATATTGCGGTTGTTTTTCTGGCAGATAACTCGGACCGTAACGATTTTCGATATAAGCCCGCGCTTCGCGAACGGATTCTGCAGAAACAGTCACCGAGTCGGTACGCATATAGGTGATCAGACCGGTTTCTTCGCCGTTGCCCAAATCCAAGCCTTCGTAGAGTTGCTGGGCAACCGCCATCGTTTTGCGGGTCAGAAAGCCGATTCGACGTGAGGCTTCTTGTTGGAGTGTGCTGGTAATAAATGGCGCGCCGGGTTTGATTTGTTTGGTCGTAAGGTTGATATCGCCAATTTTATAAGCAGACTGACGCAACTTTTCAACCACTTCAAGCGTAATTTTTTCGCTATCGAACGTATCATTCACGGCGTTTCCGTTGATTTTCGCTAATTTCGCCCGATATTGTTTTTCGCTCCCATCCGGATTTAAAAGGGCATGGATTGACCAATACTCCACGGGAATAAAAGCGTCAATTTCGCGTTCGCGTTCCACAACCAGGCGTAAGGCAACCGATTGCACACGCCCTGCAGAAAGCCGCCCCTTAACTTTTGCCCACAAAATCGGGGAAACGCTATAACCCACCAGGCGATCTAAAATACGCCGGGCTTGTTGTGCATCGACCAAATCCATATCCAGTTCGCGGGTATGTTCAAACCCGTCGGCAATTGCGCCTTTGGTGATTTCGTGGAAAACGACCCGTTCCGTCCGGGCAGGGTCAATCTCGGCCGATTCCATCAAATGCCAGGCAATCGCCTCGCCTTCGCGGTCCGGGTCAGTTGCCAAATAGACTTTTTTCGTACCGGCAGCCATCGCTTTGATTTTTTTGACGACTTCTTTTTTCTCGTTCGGGACGCGATATTTCGGTGTGAAGTTGTTTTCAACATCCACACTGAGTTGCGATTTCAACAAATCGCGAACATGACCAACCGAAGCGATAACTTCGTAATCTTTGCCCAAAAATCGTCCGATTGTCCGTGCTTTTGCCGGGGATTCAACAATGACCAAAGGTTTATTGCTTACACGAAGGGCGCTGCTGTCTGATTTTTTAGTTTTGCTTTTCGTGGCACTTGTGGATTTTTTCTTGATGGCTTTTTTAACCTTTGTTTTCGTGGTGGTTTTTTCGATTAGTGGTTTTTCCAGACCTTCATGCGCCGGGGTTGTCCCGATTTTATACATTTTGGAACCACAAACCGCACAGGTACCGGTTGTAACCGCCGATCCGCGCGCATTAAAACCTGCAACTGGATTGACGATTTCTCTTTTTTCTTTACATTTCAAACAATAAGCTTCCATTTAAAACACCTCTCGGCTGCTATGTCCCACAGTAGCCGGGCACTATAATACCATATGATTTTAATTGTCAAGCTTCTTTTGCAAAATCTTTGTCAAAAATCCCACTTTTTGACGCGCTGATATTCCATGCCGTTTTCGCGTTGAACCAAGCCTTTAAGTTCCATCATGGTCAATTCTGCGGTCAGTTTTTCAATCGATATCGATGCTCTGGCGCAAATTTCATCGATATGCAGGCTCTCTTCGCCCATCAGGCGCAAGATATTTCGTTCAATCGCAGTCAGCTCAATCTTCTCTTTTTTTGTTTCCATGCCGCTTCTCGCCAGATTGAGCATTTCGGTGATAATTGTCGGATTGGTCATCGGGGTTGCACCTTCGGCGATCAGATTATTAGTTCCTTTGCTCATTTGCGAAAGCACCGAACCCGGGACGGCGAAAACCTCGCGATTTTGGTCAATCGCAAATTTTGCGGTAATTAGGGCACCGCTGCGCTCCCCGGCTTCAATCACAACAATCCCTCGCGAAAGCCCGGATATAATTCGATTTCTAGGCGGAAAATTGATTCCATCCGGTTTGGTCCCGGGTGGGTAATCGCTGATGATTGCTCCGTGCCTGATAATTTCGCGGGCAAGCTTGCGGTGTTCCGGCGGATAAATGACATCCACGCCAGAACCGAGTATTGCGAAGGTTCTCCCACCGGCATCAATTGCCGCTTGATGTGCAATTCCATCCACACCTCGCGCTAAACCGCTGACAACAGTGATCCCGCTTCCTGCAAGATATGCGGCGCTGTCCTGGGTGATTTGCCTGCCATATTTTGTAACGTTTCGGGTGCCGACAATCCCAATTGCCAAATTGTCTTCCGGCAAAATTTCTCCGATGTAATATAAAACCGGAGGCGGTTGGGCAATTTCAAGCAAATAAGGGGGATATTCGGGAGAATTCCAGGTTAAATATTGAATCCCTTTACGTCGGAGATCTTCTTCAAGATTTTCAAGTTTGAGGGATTTTCTGGCGATGAGGACTTGTTCAACCGCTTTTTCAGTCAAGCCTGCACTGAGCAATTCTGCTTTTTCAGCTCCCCAAGCAAGCGAGAGACTGCCAAAATAATCAATTAATTTACGATAACGAACCGCGCCAATTCCGCGAACTGTGCTAAATGCCAACCAATAAAGATCTTCGCTGTTCAATCACGCAATCCTTCAAGCAGCTCAACTTTCATTGTCCCTGCTTCGGTATCAATTTCTTTAATTACCTGAGGAATTGCCGGAATGAGTAAATCTTTACCGTCTTCTGCTTGAATGATGTAAACATCATTTGCACCGGTTTCCATGATTTCAACCAATTCACCTAAAAGTTCTTCACCTTCCCAAACTTTTAAACCGATTAATTGATGGTGATAATATTGACCTTCGGGCAATTTGGGTAAATTGCGGCTTTTAGTGAAAACTTCGAGATTGGTTAGTTTTGAAGCATCTTCCGGGTTGTCGAAACCATTCAGACGCAAAATCAGCAAATTGTTTTTCCAACGAACGGAGGCAATCACATGCTCCAGGTGTTCTTCGCCCAAAAAGACGGTTTTGCCAGCCCGGATGCGTTCCGGGAATTGGGTGATGACACGCATGTCAATCTCGCCCTTAATTCCGTGGGTTTTTTGCAATCTGCCAATTAATAGATAAGCAGGCTCGGTTCGAGCCAAGCCTGCTTCATTTTTATCGATCTCAGTCATGAGCGCAACTAATCAAGGTCAAGGACATCCATTTCAACTTTTTTGCCTACTCGCGCGGCTGCGACTCTCAGAATCATGCGCATCGAGTTAGCTACCATCCCGCGCTTCCCAATGACTCTTCCGATATCATCAGAATGCACGCGTAAGCCAAGTTGAACGGTTTTGCCACTAATGGATTCCTCAACAGTCACATCATCAGGGTTATCAGTAATTGATTTTGCCATGTATTCTAAAAGACTAGTGAGGTTATCTTTTTCCATGCTATTTTCCTTGTTAAGTTAAAGCTATTTCGCTTTAATCTGTGCTGCACGAGCCTGATAGATTTTTGCACCTTCATCAATCAGTACAGCTTTATCTTCACCGCTTTTAAAACGTCCAAAACGATCATCAAGTTTGACGATTTTGAACAGTTTTTCAACGGATTCAGTCGGCTGGGCACCAACACTCAACCAATAAAAAATACGGTCCTCATTAAATTCAATCGTTCCGGGATGTGTTCTCGGATTGTATGAACCAACGATTTCAATAAAGCGACCATCGCGTGGGCTTTCTTTATCAGCTACCACGACGCGATAGTGAGGTTGATGGGCTGAGCCAACTCTGCGTAAGCGAATACGTACCATCTTGTAATTTGCTCCTTAAATTC